>NZ_JBVJHR010000023.1:51188-157449 GCF_055586705.1 Sphaerisporangium sp. NPDC049457
GACTCCTCCCCTCTTTCCCCCCCCCCCTCTCTTTTCGTGTCCCGGGTTTTTTGGGGGGGGGGGGGGGGTGTTTTCCCCCCCCCCCCCCCCCCCCCCCCCCCCCCCCCCCCCGAAGCCTAGGTTCGAGGCGGTGAACCGGCATTGGGAGGCGGGGCGGGCCACGACGAGCCTGTCCAGCTCCGCCTGGGCGTGTGGGAGCAGCCATTCGGACAGCGTGGCGAAGTAGCCGCCGACGACGATCACACGCGGGTTGAACAGGTTGGCCACGATCGAGCCGCCGAGCCCGAGCCACCGGCCTACCTGCGCCACCGCGTCCAGCATGCCGCGGTCGCCCGCGGCCAGTCTCCGGGCGATCTCCGTCGCCCGCTCCTCAGGGTCGGACACCGGCAGGCCGGCGTGGGTGTACGTCTGTTCGGGCATGGCCGTGCGCACCAGCGCCGCCAGGCCCACCTTGGTCTCCCAGCAGCCGTGCCGGCCGCATCCGCAGCGGGCGCCGGCCGGGTCGACGGGCAGGTGCCCGACCTCCCCGGAGAACCCGTCCGCGCCGCGGAGCAGCCTGCCGTCGACGATGATCCCGCCGCCCACGCCGACCTCGCCGGTGAGGTAGACCAGGTGCGGCGTACCGGCGGCGACGCCCGAGGTGTACTCGGCCAGCGCCGCCAGGTTGGCGTCGTTGTCCACCATCACCGGCACGTGCAGCGGGTCGAGCGCGGCGGACAGCCGGTCGGCCAGCGGCAGGTCGTGCCAGTCCAGGTTGGGTGCGAGCTTCACGACGCCGCGCGCCACGTCGACCAGCGCCGGGATCGCCACCGCGACGCCCGCCGGGACCGCCCCGGCGCGGTTCATCGCCTCGATGGCCTCCCGGGCGACCATGCCGAGCCGGCGCAGCGAACGGTCGGCCCCGCTGCCGACCGCGTCGAAGCTGACGCGGCGCTCCACCAGGACATGACCGCGAAGGTCGCGGCCGTGCACCGAGATGTAGTCGACGTTGATCTCCAGTCCCAGCGCGCCGACGTGGGCGCCGTGCAGCGCCACCGCCCGCCGGGGACGGCCGACCGCGCCGACGTGCTCGATGCCCACTTCCCGCACCAGGCGCCGTTCGAGAAGTTCGGCCACCAGGTTGGAGACCGTGGCGCGGTGCAGGCCCGTCGCGTCGGCGATGTCGGCTCTGGAACGTGACACATGGTCGCGCAGCTGACGAAGCACTGACGACAGGTTCGCCCTGCGTAGCGCGGTGGCGCTCGTGGGAGAGGCGGTGCCGCTCGCCGCGCGGAGCAGGCGCGGGTCCTGTGTCACGCGGTCACCGCCCTTCGTTTATCTCCGTGATCAATTAATGAGGTTTGTAACACGCGGATGTCCGTTATGCACTCCGTTGCGAGGTAACGAGTTGGCATCGTACGGGGACATGGCAGGTCAGCAGCAAAAATGTCCCGTTACGCGAAAGTTACGTAGATCGCCGACCCGTGCCGCTTGTCTCGCCAGGGCTTGTGTGTCTTTAATTCGGCGAGCCATGCGAATCAATTAAGGGAGGGCCGTGGAGCACAACCAGCCCGACGGCCGCCTCGTCGAGCCGAGGGGTCCTGGCCGGACGACGGGACTTCCCGCCGACCAGACCACGGTCCGCCGTTCCAACCTCTCCCTTGTGCTGCGCCACGTCAGCGAACGCGGCCAGTGCTCCCGGTCGGCGGTCGCCGTCGAGACCGGCCTGAACAAGACCACCATCACCAGCCTGGTGGGGGAGTTGCAGGCGCGGGGGCTGCTCAAGGAGATCGGGCCGCGGCACGAGGGCTCCGTCGGGCGGCCGAGCCGCGCGCTCTCCCTCGACGGCGCGAGGGTCGGCGCCCTCGGGCTGGAGGTCAACGTCGACTACATCGCGGCGTTCGCGACCGACCTGGCGGGCCGGGTGCTCATCGACCGGAGGATCGGCTTCGACTCCATGGGAGCCGGGACCGGCCGCTCGCTCGACAAGCTGGCCCAGGTGATCGGGAAGGCCGTCGCGGACCTGGACGGGCTCGGCGTCGCGCTGGCCGGGATCACCGTGGCCGTTCCCGGTCTCATCAACGCCGCCACGGGCACCGTCGTCGTCGCGCCCAACCTGGGCTGGCGGCAGGTGCCGGTGGTCGAGCGGCTGCTGTCCGCCGGCATCTCCGCGGAGGTGCCCGTCACCATCGACAACGACGCCAACCTCGCCGCGCTGGCCGAGTACACCTCAGGGGTCGCCATGGGCACGCCCGACATGGTCTACCTCACCGGGGAGGTCGGCGTGGGCTGCGGCATCATCTCCGGCGGCCGTCCCCTGGGCGGGGCGGACGGCTTCGCCGGAGAGGTCGGCCACGTCGTGGTGGACCCGTCCGGCGACCTGTGCGGGTGCGGCCGGATCGGCTGCTGGGAGACCAAGGTGGGCCTGGCGGCGCTGGTGCGGATGGCGGGTCCCGACCACGTCCATGGCACCGACCAGCAGCTCGTGCGCGATCCCGAGGAGCGGCTGGCGGAGATCGACCAACGGTGGGCCGAAGGCGATCCACGGGTCGAGGCCGCGATCACCGAGGTGGGCCGGTGGCTCGGGCGCGGCACCGCGCTGCTGATCAACCTTTTCAACCCGCGGGTCGTCGTGCTGGGCGGATACTTCGCCCGGCTCGCCGACCGGCTCATCCCCGTCGCGCAGACGGAGCTGGACCGGCTGAGCATGACCGTCGTCGCCGACCGCTGCGGCTTCGCCGCCTCCACCCTGGGCTTCGGCGCGGCCTCACGGGGCGCGGTCAACGTCGTCATCCAGCGGGTGCTGTCCGACCCCACCACCATCGCGATCCGCCACTCGTAGAACCCAGGCACGGAAGGCAGCGACCACTCCCCACACCCTCGACGCATCCCCTGTTCCTTCCGGCCGTTCACCCCCCGAACGTCCCGTTCGCCGACCGCCGGTCAGAGCTGTGACGGCACCGTCCTCGCCGACTTCGGTGCCGTCCCAGTTGTGCCGTCTGGCCCGGTCGGCGAACGGGACCCCCTCTCCCCTCGGCCGCCCAGACACACCCCCCGGAGGCTCTTCGTGCCGCGGTCATCTCCCGACTCGGCGTCTCTCCTCGTCATGCGAGGAATCGTCAAGCAGTTCCCCGGCGTGCGCGCCCTGGACGGCGTCGACCTCGACGTTCGCGCCGGGGAGGTGCACTGCCTGCTCGGCCAGAACGGCGCGGGCAAGTCGACCCTCATCAAGGTGCTGGCCGGAGCGCACCAGCCCGACGAGGGCACCATCGCCTTCGGCGGCGAAGAGGTCCGGCTGACCAGCCCGACGGCCGCGATCAGGCTGGGCGTCTCGACGATCTACCAGGAGCTGGACCTGGTCGACGGGCTGAGCGTGGCCGAGAACATCTTCCTCGGCCACGAACCGTCCCGGATGGGGTTCGTCGGCCAGGGCGAGGTGAACCGCGCCGCCCGGGAGCTGCTGACCGGGCTCGGCCACGGCGAGATCCGCCCGGCGACCGAGGTGGGACGGCTGGCGCCCGCGGCCAAGCAGGTGGTCAGCATGGCGCGGGCGCTCTCGTACGACACCCGGCTGATCGTGATGGACGAGCCGTCGGCGGCCCTGGCCCACGACGAGGTGGCCAACCTGTTCCGGATCATCCGCGACCTGACGGCGCGCGGCGTGGCGGTGATCTACATCTCGCACCGGCTGGAGGAGATCCGCGAGATCGGCGACCGGGTCACGGTCCTGAAGGACGGGCGCACGGTCGCGGTCGGGCTCCCGGCCAAGGAGACGCCCACCTCGCAGGTGGTCTCGCTGATGACCGGCCGCAACGTCGAGCACGTCTTCCCGCCCCGCCTCGAGGCCGGCGGCCACGACGGCCGTCCCGAGATCCTGCGCGTGGAGGGGCTGAGCGTTCCCGGCCGGGTCAGGGACGTGTCGTTCACCGTGCGCGCCGGGGAGATCGTCGGGCTGGCCGGGCTGGTGGGGTCGGGCCGGTCGGAGATCATCGAGGCGATCTACGGAGCCCGTCGCGCCGAGGGCCGGGTCGTCGTGGAGGGCGTCCCGGTGCGCGGCGGCAGCACCACGCGCGCCGTACGGGCCGGCATGGGGCTCGCCCCCGAGGAGCGCAAGGCCCAGGCGCTGCTGCTCGACCAGAGCGTCATGCGCAACATCTCACTGAGCAGCCTCGGCCGTTACGCCAGGTTCGGCTGGATGAACCGCGGCCGGGAGGCGGCCGACGCCTGGCGCCAGGCCGATGACCTGGACATCCGTCCGCGCCAACTCGATCGGCCGATCAAGAACCTCTCCGGCGGCAACCAGCAGAAGGCGGTGCTGGCGCGCTGGCTCATCAACGGCCGCAGGCTGCTGCTGCTGGACGAGCCGACCCGCGGCGTCGATGTCGGCGCCAGGGCCGAGCTGTACGCCGTCATCAGGAAGCTGGCCGACGAGGGCCTCGGGGTGCTGCTGGTCTCCAGCGAGGTGCCCGAGGTGCTCGGCCTGGCCGACCGGGTGCTGGTCATCCGGGAGGGGCGCGTGATCCACGAGAGCGACGCCCGGGCCCTCGACGAACACGACGTCCTCGACATGATCATGGAAGGAAGACCGGCGTGAGCGACTCCCTGAAGCCCGTGGTGGACGAACAGGGGGTGACCGGCCGGGCGCGGACCGCCGGTGGACCCGTCCCCGCGGCGACGACGCTGAACCGGCTGGGGGCGATCCCCCATCTCGGACTGATCATCGCGCTCGCGTTGCTGGCGGCGGTGGGCATGATCACCGCGCCCGACGCCTTCGGCACCGGGTCCAACCTGGTGAGCGTGCTGTCGCTGACCGCGACCATCGGCGTGATCACCGTCGGCATGACCTTCGTGATCATCGGCGGCGGCATCGACCTGTCGGTCGGCGCCCTGATGGCGCTGGCCTCGGTGTGGGCCACCACGCTGGCCACGCAGTCCTACGGCCCGTTCGTGATGATCGTGTGCGCCGTGATGGTCGGCGTCGGCGCCGGCGTGGTGAACGGGCTGCTGATCTCCTACGGGCGGATGGTGCCGTTCATCGCGACGCTCGCGATGCTGGTGGCCGCCCGCGGGCTGGCCCAGCGGATGTCGGACCGCAAGACCCAGCTGGTGCAGCAGGGCAACGAGGCGATCGTGGACCTGTCCACGACGCGGGTGCTCGGCCTGCCGCTGCTGGTCTACATCTTCGCCGTCGTCGTGCTGCTGGGCTGGGTCCTGCTGAACCGCACCACGTTCGGCAGGCGCACCTACGCGGTCGGCGGCAACCCGGAGGCGGCGCGCCTGGCCGGCATCGACGTGCGCCGCCACACCGTGCTGCTGTACGCGCTGTCCGGACTGTGCTGCGGCATCGCGGCAGTGCTGATCATGGCCAGGACGACGACCGGTTCGTCCACCCACGGCGATCTGTACGAACTCGACGCGATCGCCGCGGTCATCATCGGGGGGACCCTGCTCACCGGCGGCAGGGGAAGCATCATCGGCTCGATCCTCGGGCTGCTGATCTTCACGTTGATCACCAACCTGTTCATCCTGAACGGGCTGAACACGAGCGACCAGCTCATCGCCAAGGGGATCATCATCGTCGCCGCCGTGCTGTTGCAGCGGCGAAGCCTGGCGACAGGCACCTGAAACCGCGGAGCCCTCTCCGCTTCGCGGACGAGGGCTCCGCGGCCGGACCGCGCGGGCGGTCGGCTGTACCCAAAGGAGAGATCATGGAAAAGAACGTAGGCCGGCGCGGGTTCCTGGTGAGCGGAGCCGTCGTCGGCGCGGGCGCCCTGGTGAGCGCCTGCACGAGCAACGAGCCCAAGGCGGCTCCCTCCGCCGCCGCGACGCAGGCGGCCGCGGTGGCGGGGACGGACAACGACAAGCCGGGCGAGAAGGTCGTCATCGGGTTCTCGGCGCCGGCGGCCGATCACGGCTGGATCGCGGCGATCACCAAGAACGCGCAGGACGCGGCGAAGCAGTACTCCGATGTGGAGTTCAAGCCGGTGGAGCCGACCAATGACATCAACCAGCAGATCTCGGCGGTGGAGTCGCTGATCGCGGCGAAGGTCGGCGCGCTGGTGATCCTGCCGAACGACGGTGAGCAGCTCAACCAGGTCGCGCGCAAGGCGATGGACGCCGGTATCCCGGTGATCAACCTCGACCGGGTATTTCCTGACAAGTTGTCCTACCGTACGTGGATTGGTGGTGATAATTACGGAATGGGGGTGGCCGCCGGTACTTACATCGGTAAGACGCTGAAGGACAAGGGCGTTTCGAACCCGGTGATCCTGGAGATCCAGGGCATCGCGACGTTGCCGTTGACGCAGGATCGCAGCAAGGGTTTCGCCGATGCGTTGAAGACCTACGGGTTCTCGGTGACCGCTCAGCAGGACGCCAAGTTCACGGTGGAGTCGGGTACGCAGGTGGCGAGCAACCTGCTGCAGGCGCACAAGAAGATCGATGCGATCTGGAACCATGACGATGACCAGGGCATCGGTGTGCTGGCGGCGGTGAAGGAGGCCGGGCGCGACGAGTTCTTCATGGTCGGTGGTGCGGGGTCGGCGAACGCGATGCGTGACATCGCGGCGGATTCGGGTGTGCTGAAGGCGACGGTGACCTACAGCCCGACGATGGCGGCTTCGGCGATCAAGCTGGCGCGGTTGATCGCGCAGGGCAAGGGGCTGAGCGATCTGGTCGAGCAGCAGGTGCCGCAGTCGATCACGCTGACGTCGGAGACCATCGTCAAGGACAACGCGCAGAAGTACCTGCCACTCGGGTTCGAGTCATGACACCCGTCCTCGCCCACGCGGCGAAGTACTTCATCGAATCGATTGCGTCCGACGCCGCCCGCGAGCCATCCTTCGACGACGGCCCGCGGGTACGGAGAGTGCCGGCCGCCGTCGAGCGGAGCGCGGCTGCCGGCAGCCGCTTCACGACTGTGGAGGGATCATGACGAGGCCGATCACGCTTTTCACCGGTCAGTGGGCCGATCTGCCGTTCGAGGAGGTGTGCCGTCTGGCCGGCGAGTGGGGCTATGACGGTCTGGAGATCGCCTGCTGGGGTGATCATTTCGAGGTCGACAAGGCGCTGGCCGATGAATCTTACATTCCGCGCAAGCTGGAGATCTTGGACAAGCACGGGTTGAAGGTGTGGACGATCTCCAGCCATCTGGTCGGTCAGGCGGTGTGCGACAGTCCGATCGACGAGCGGCACAAGGGGATCCTGCCCGCGCGGATCTGGGGCGACGGCGAGCCCGAAGGGGTGCGCCGGCGGGCGGCCGAGGAGATCAAGGACACCGCGCGGGCGGCGGCCAAGCTGGGGGTGAACACGGTGGTGGGGTTCACCGGTTCGTCGATCTGGCACACGGTGGCGATGTTCCCGCCGGTGCCGCCGTCGATGATCGAGGCCGGCTACCAGGACTTCGCCGACCGGTGGAACCCGATCTTGGATGTGTTCGACGAGGTCGGGGTGCGGTTCGCCCACGAGGTGCACCCCAGCGAGATCGCCTACGACTACCACACCACGGTCGCCGCGCTGGAGGCGATCGGGCATCGTGCGGCGTTCGGGCTGAACTGGGACCCCTCGCACATGGTGTGGCAGCAGATCGACCCGGTGAACTTCATCCTGGACTTCGCCGACCGGATCTACCACGTGGACTGCAAGGACGCCAAGGTCCGGATCGGTGACGGGCGGCGGGGGCGGTTGTCGTCGCATCTGCCGTGGGCCGACCTGCGCCGGGGCTGGGACTTCGTGTCCACCGGGCGGGGGGATGTGCCGTGGGAGGACTGCTTCCGGGCGTTGAACTCCATCGGTTACGACGGCCCGATCTCCGTCGAGTGGGAGGACGCCGGCATGGACCGCCTCGCCGGCGCCCCCGAGGCCCTGGCCTACGTCAGAGGCCTCAACGCCATCACACCCCCCACCGCCGCCTTCGACGCCGCCTTCTCCACCGAATGACACCTCTCGCGGGCGGCGGCCGCACCGTGCCGCCGCCCGCGAGAGCTCACCTGCGGAGCGCCCTGCGGGGCGCGCCTTGCCGTCTCGAACCCCCGCGAGAGGAGACTGATGAGTACCGGAGTATGGCTGATCGGAGCGAGAGGATCGGTCGCGGTCACCAGCATGATCGGAGCCCTGGCGGTCCGGGCGGGCCTCGCCGCGCCGACCGGGTGCGTCCTTGAGACGCCCGAGCTGCACAGCGACGCCCTGCCGGGCCTCGGCGACCTGGTCTTCGGCGGCCACGACATCTCCTCGGTCTCCCTGGACAAGAAGGCCGCCGCGCTGGCCGAGGCGGGCATCGTCCCGGCACGGCTCGCCGAGGCCGTCCGCGAAGCCCTCCTTACGATCGAACAGGACGTGCGGCCGCTGCCGGACCGCCCCACCCAGGCCGAGGTGGCGCAGGACATCGGCGCCGACCTCGACCGGTTCCGCCGGCGCCACGGGCTCGACCGGGTCGTCGTGATCAACGTGTCGACCACCGAACCGGCGCCGCCGCCGCATCCCGCCCACGCCGACCTCGACGCGCTGGAAACCGCGCTGCACGGCCCCGATCCCGTCCTGCCGCCCAGTTCCCTGGCCGCCTACGCCGCGCTGCGCGCCGGCTGCCCGTACGTCGACTTCACCCCGTCCACCGGCGCCCGCCTGCCCGCCCTCGACGCGCTGGCCCGCAGGCAGGGGCTCCCGTACGGGGGACACGACGGCAAGACCGGCGAGACGCTCGTCAAGTCGGTGCTCGCCCCGATGTTCGTCCAGCGCAACCTGAAGGTGCGCAGCTGGTCGGGGCTCAACCTGCTGGGCGGCGGCGACGGCGCCAACCTGGCCGATCCGGCGGCGAACGCGGCCAAGTCCGCCAGCAAGCAGCGGGTGCTGGCCGAGACGCTCGGCTACTCCCCGCAGGGCGACACCCGCATCGACTTCGTCGAGGACCTCGACGACTTCAAGACCGCGTGGGACCTGATCACCTTCGAGGGCTTCCTCGGCACGCGCATGCGCATGGAGTTCAGCTGGCACGGCTGCGACTCCGCGCTCGCCGCGCCGTTGATCCTCGACCTGGCCCGGCTGACGTCGGCCGCCCACCGCGCCGGGCGCACGGGCCCGCTCACCGAACTCGCCTTCTTCTTCAAAGACCCCCTCGGACAGGTCCCGCACGCCCTGGCCGACCAGTGGCGGGCGCTGGGCGAGGCCGTCGCCTCGTACGGCCCGCGGAGCACACCCCGATGAAGCTGCGCGACCTGCTGGACCTGATCCGCGCTCCGGCCGCGCTGTCGGTCCCCGGCGACGTGGTCGCCGGGGCGGCCGCCGCCGGGGTGCTCGGCCGCCGCACCGCCGGTCTGGCCTGCTCCTCGGTCTGCCTGTACTGGGCGGGGATGGCCGCCAACGACTGGGCCGACCGGCATCTCGACGCCGTGGAGCGCCCCGAGCGTCCCATCCCCTCGGGACGGGTGTCGGCGAACGCGGCCCTCGGCACCGCGGTGGGGCTCACCGTCGCCGGCGTCGCCGTGGCGGGGCTCGCGGGCGGCAGGCGCGCCCTGGCGGTCGCCGCGCCGCTGGCCGCCGCCGTCTGGGCGTACGACGTGCTCGCCAAGAGCACGGCCGCCGGCCCGGCGGCCATGGCCCTGTGCCGCGGCCTCGACGTGCTGCTGGGCGCCACCTCCGGGTCCTCGACCGCCGCCGCGCTGCCGTCCGCCGCCACGATCGCCGCCCACACGTACCTGCTCACCGCGCTCTCCCACGGAGAGGTGTCGGGTGCGCGTCCGCACGTGCCCGCGGCGACGCTGGCGGGCACCGTCGCGCTCACCGCCGCCACCGTCCGCGGCAGCGCCAACGGGACGCAGCCCGCCCTCGCCGGCTGGTACGCCGCCCAGTTCGGGCTTCCCCAGGCGCGCGCCGTCGCCGACCCCTCGCCGGGACGCGTCCGCGACGCGGTCACCGCGGGCATCGTCAGCCTGCCCGCCCTCCAGGGCGCCCTCACCGCGCGCGGCGGCGCACCCCGCGTCGCGCTCATGCTCGCCGCGGCGGCCCCGCTGGCCCGGCGCCTGGTCAAGAAGATCGCCGCGACATGAGACTCGGCTACGGCACCAACGGCTTCGGCAACCACCGGCTGACGGACGCCCTCGACGTCATCGCCGGCCTCGGCTACGAGGGCGTGGCGCTGACGCTCGACCACTGCCACCTCGACCCGTACGCCGACGGGCTGGCACGGCGGGTGGCGCGGGTCGCCGACCGGCTGCGCGCCCTCGACCTGGCGGTGGTCGTGGAGACCGGTGCGCGCTACCTGCTCGATCCGCGGCGCAAGCACGCCCCGACGCTGCTCGACGACGACCGCGACCTGCGGGTGGACTTCCTGCGCCGCGCCGTCGCGATCGGAGCCGACCTCGGCGCCGAGGCGGTGTCGTTCTGGTCCGGCATCCGCCCGGCCCCGCTCGGCGAGGCCGTCGCCTGGGACCGGCTGGTCGGCGGATGCGAGCGGGTCGCCGAGACCGCGCGAGAGGCCGGCGTGCCGCTGGGCTTCGAACCGGAGCCGGGCATGCTCGTGGACACCATCGCCGGCTGGCGCCGGCTGCACCAGGCCCTCGGCGCGCCCGACGGCTTCGGCATCACGCTCGACATCGGGCACTGCCGCTGCAACGAGCCCGACCCGGTGCCCGCCTGCGTCGCGGGCGTCGCCGGGCACCTGGTCAACGTCCAGATCGACGACATGCGGCGCGGCACGCACGAGCACCTGGAGTTCGGCGACGGCGAGATCGACTTCCCGCCGGTGCTGCGCGCGCTCACCGACGCCGGCTACCAGGGCCTGGTCGCGGTCGAGCTGCCCCGCCATTCCCACGCCGCGCCCGCCGTCGCCGAGCGTTCGATCGACTTCCTGCGCGCGGCCGAGAAGGCGTCGCGCGAGGCGGAAGGGAGCTTGTCATGACGCTGACGCAGCGGCTGAGCGCCGCGCTGCGCGACACATCGCCGGGGGAGTGGCTGCGGGACGCGCTGGCCGCGGCCGCCGAGCGGCCCGAGACGATCGGCCGGTCCTTCGCCGCGGCCGGGCGGCGCGTCGGCAGGCGTGCCCTGCCCGAGGAGCCCGGCTGGACGGCGGACGAGGCCGCGCGGGCGCTGCTGCTGGCCGCGCTGCCCCCGGACCTGCTGGGCACCGAGATCGGCGAGCTCTACCGCTACGGCGACGCCGACGAGAAACGCGCCGTGCTCAAGGCGCTGCCGATGCTCGACGTCGGCGCGGCCGCGGTGCCGCTGCTGCACGACGCTCTCCGCACGAACGACACGCGCCTGGTGGCGGCCGCGCTCGGTCCGTACGCCCGCCACCTCGACCAGGTCGCCTGGCGGCAGGCGGTGCTCAAATGCGTGTTCATGGGCGTGCCGCTGGCCGCCGTCGACCGGCTGGACGAGCGGGCCGACCGAGAACTGGCGGCCATGCTGGCCGCGTTCGCCGACGAGCGCGCGGCGGCCGGGCGTCCCATGCCCGCCGACGCGGCCGCCCTGCTCGACCGTCTCACCCAAAAGGAGGCTTGATGCGCATTTTCGACCCGCACATCCACATGACGTCGCGCACCACCGACGACTACGCGCGGATGGCCGCCGCCGGAGTCCAGGCCGTCGTGGAGCCCGCCTTCTGGCTGGGACAGCCCCGCACCAACCCCGGCTCCTTCACCGACTACTTCGACTCGCTGCTCGGCTGGGAGCCGTACCGGGCCGCGCAGTTCGGCGTCGTCCACTACGCGACCATCGCGCTGAACCCCAAAGAGGCGAACGACCCGCGCTGCCGGCCCGTGCTCGACCTGCTCCCGCGCTACCTGGACAAGGACCACGTCGTCGCGGTCGGCGAGATCGGCTACGACTCGATGACGCCCGAGGAGGACGACGCGTTCGAACGGCAGCTCGCCCTGGCCGTCGAGCACGACCTGCCCGCGCTCGTGCACACCCCCCACCGCGACAAGGCCCGTGGCACCCGGCGCACCGTCGAGGTCGTCGCCGCCTCCGGGATCGCGCCCGGACGGGTCGTCGTGGACCACCTCAACGAGGTCACCGTCGACATCGTGCACGAATCCGGATGCTGGATGGGCTTCTCCATCTACCCTGAGACCAAGATGTCGCCCGAGCGCATGGTGGAGATCCTGCGCAAGCACGGGCCCGAGCGGATGCTGGTCAACTCCGCGGCCGACTGGGGCGTGTCCGACCCGCTGCTCACGCTGGAGACCGGCAGGGCGATGCTGGCCGCCGGGTTCACCGACGACGACGTCGACCGCGTGCTGTGGCGCAACCCGGTCGAGTTCTACGGCCAGTCCGGGCGCCTGGACCTGACCGGCGCCGACGTCGACGCGGGTGAGCCGACCTTCGCCGGCAGCTCCATCAAACGCGGGGGCAGCTGATGCGGCTGTCGCACCCCGCGGGGACGCCGCTGCATCTGAGCTACTGCACCAACGTGCACCCGGCCGAGGATCTGGACGGCATCATCGCCCAGTTCGACGGCTACGCCGTCCCGATCCGCGACCGCCTCGGCGCCGACGTCCTCGGGCTCGGGCTCTGGCTGGCCGCGCCCGTCGCCGCCGCCCTCGCCGCCGACCCGGCGCTGCGCGCGAGGCTGCGCCGGGAGCTGGCCGCGCGGGGCCTGGAGGTCGTGACCCTCAACGGCTTCCCCTACCGCTCCTTCCAGGACCCCGTGGTCAAGCACGCGGTCTACCACCCCGACTGGACGACGCCGGAGCGGCTGTCCTACACCCTGGACCTGGCGCGCGTCCTCGCGGACCTGCTGCCGGACGACGCCGCCCGCGGCTCGGTCTCCACCCTGCCGCTGGCCTGGCGCGAGCCGTGGGACGCCGCGATGGCCGGCCGGGCCGCGCGCCGGCTCGACGACCTCGCCGCCGGTCTGGCCGCCGTCGAGTCCGACACCGGACGCGTCGTGCGCGTGGCGTTCGAACCCGAACCGGGCTGCGTCGTCGAGACCACCTCGCAGGCCATCGCCCACCTGGCGGACGCCGACCACGACCGGCTCGGCGTCTGCGTCGACCTCGCCCACCTGGCCTGCGCCTGGGAACGGCCGGCCGACGCGCTCAGCGCGCTGCGCGACGCCGGCCTGCCCATCGTCAAGGTCCAGCTCTCCGCGGCCCTGGAGACCGCCGAGCCCGAAGCGCTGCGCGAGTACGTCGAGCCGCGTTTCCTGCACCAGACGCGCACCCCGTCGGGCGAGGCCGCCGACGACCTCGACGAGGCCCTCGACCGAGGGTTGCCGGGGCCGTGGCGGGTGCACTACCACGTGCCGCTGCACGTCTCACCGGCCGCGCCGCTCGCGGCGACCACGCCGCTGCTGCGCGAGGCGCTCGCGGAACTCGCCGGCGGGCCGGCCCCGCTGTGCGACCACTTCGACGTGGAGACCTACACCTGGGGCGTCCTGCCGGCCGCGCTGCGCCCGCGGACCCCCGAGCAGCTCGCCGAGGGCATCGCCGACGAACTGGACTTCGTCCGCGCCGAACTTCGCCACCTTGGAGTGAAAGCATGACATCGTTGCTGGTCCTGGACGTGGTGGGCCTGACCCCGAGGCTGCTGGCCCACATGCCGCGGCTGCGCGCCGTCGCCGCGGACGGCTTCCAGGCGGAACTGGGCACCGTCCTGCCCGCCGTCACCTGCTCGGTGCAGTCGACCTTCCTCACCGGCGCGCCGCCCGCCGAGCACGGCATCGTCGGCAACGGCTGGTACTTCCGCGACCTCGGCGAAGTCCTGCTGTGGCGCCAGCACAACGCGCTCGTCGGCGGGGACAAACTGTGGCACGCCGCCCGGCGGGAGCGGCCCGGCTTCACCGTGGCCAACGTGTGCTGGTGGTACGCCATGGGCGCCGACGTCGACTGGACCGTCACCCCGCGGCCGATCTACCACGCCGACGGGCGCAAGGACCCCGACTGCTACACCTACCCGCCCGAGCTGCACGACGAGCTCACGTCCGCTCTCGGAACCTTCCCCCTGTTCACCTACTGGGGGCCGGGCGCGGGCATCGCCTCGTCGGCCTGGATCTGCCGCGCCACCGAGCAGGTCATGGCCAGGCACAACCCCGACCTGACGCTGGCCTACGTGCCGCACCTCGACTACGACCTGCAACGGTACGGCCCGTCCGACCCGCGCTCCGCCGCGGCGGCCGCCGAGCTGGACGGCGTGCTGGCCCCGCTGCTGGACGCCGCCGCGGCACGGGGGCGCACCGTCGTGGTCCTGTCGGAGTACGGGATCACCGACGTCTCCCGCCCGGTGGACGTCAACCGGACGCTGCGCGCCGAGGGCTTCCTGCGCGTGCACACCCAGGCGGGCATGGAGTATCTCGACCCGTGGACCTCGCGGGCGTTCGCCGTCGCCGACCACCAGGTGGCGCACGTCTACGTGGCCGACCCGGCCGACATCCCGGCCGTGGCCAAGCTCTGCGCGTCCGTACCCGGGGTCGCCGAGGTGCTCGACGAGGACGGCAAGCGGGCGCACGGCCTGGACCACTCGCGCTCCGGCGAGCTCGTCCTGCTCGCCGAGCCCGACGCCTGGTTCACCTACTACTACTGGCTCGACGACGCGCGCGCCCCCGACTTCGCCCGGCTGGTCGAGATCCACCGCAAGCCCGGCTACGACCCCGCGGAACTCCTCTTCGACCCTGCGGATCCCCTCGGCGCCAAGCGCCGGGCCGGGGTGGCGCTGCTGCGCAAGAAGCTCGGCATGCGCTACATGATGAACGTCGTCGGGCTCGACGCGGGCGCCCGGGGGGTGCGCGGCTCCCATGGGCTGCTGCCCGCCGACGCGGCCGACGCCCCGGTGCTCCTCTGCTCCGACCCGTCGGCCGCCCAGGAACGCTTCGAGGCCACCGACGTCAAGGACCTGCTCCTGCGCCTGGCGCTGAGGTGATCCCCGGACCGGGCCGCAGCCGCCCGCCGTCCCGTCCGCCCGCCGCCGTCCCAGCGGCCCTGATCACACGAGCCGGCCCGCGTCTTCCGCGCTGAACGGGGTCCGGCACGCGGAAAGGCCGCGCCGTCCGGCGCGGCCTTCCTCCTGCGCACCCTCCAGGGCGCCTCGCGGCGCCCTGGAGGGCGATGGCCTGGGTGCGGGTGCCTACAGGGTGCCCGGCCCGAAGGGGAACCGGCCGTAGTAGTCGCCGACCTGGCTCCGGTAGGCGGGCTCCTTGTAGCTCGCCTCGTCGAACTCCGGAGCGTCCTTGATCTCGTCCTTGGTGCGGCTGACGAAGACCTTCTTCTCCTGCGGGTCGATGCGGGTGACCGTGCTCGCGGGGAGCATGACCTTCTTGCCGAAGATCCACGGGCCGGTGTCGACGATCAGGTAGCTCTCGCCGACCTCGTACGTGGCGTCGTCCACCGAACCGATCTTGCCGTCCGTGGCCTCCACGTGATATCCGACCACGTCGAAGCTCTGGTGCGGCTCGGTGACGGTCGGGCTGTAGCTCCACAGATCCTGCTGCATCTTGCTGTTCTCCCTTCGATTGGTTTCGTCGGGACTCTTCGCTCTACCCGCCCATCTCCGGGGAAACATCGATCCGCGGATAGGTCCGCGTCACCCTGAGGTAAGCCCGCCCATCGACCCGTCCCGCCCCGGCCGATGTCACGGGCACCCCCTGAGTACCGCTAACCTAGACAGGGTCACGCGCCGCTAGCTCAGTTGGTTAGAGCAGCTGACTCTTAATCAGCGGGTCCGGGGTTCGAGTCCCTGGCGGCGCACCACAGCGACAGCTGACGACCTGGGCATCCCCACTTGACGGGGGGTGCCCACAGTCATCTCCAGGCCTGTGCGAGCCGTTGCGGGGTCTTTGGCCGCGATGGGCCCTTTGTATGACTATCCAGCAGTCCTTCGCAGTGATGACCGCCGCTTATATCTGCATCCCTTACGCTGCGGTACTTCCACGCGGGAAGGCTGCCAACCGCGTCCGGTGTGACAGTCGCTCTGGCGCGCTTCGACCGTCATGCCGTGTGCTCCGCGCCGGGCGTGGTCCGCAACTGTGCCCTCATGCGGTCGACCGTTCGACGTGCCACCGCGCTTGGTCAGGCCACCTTCGTCCTACAGGACACCGAGGAAGACCACTGCTCAGGATGAAAAAGCGGCACTGTACCCGCACCTACTGCGGAGGTAGTCTCAGAAGACGAGCTCAACAGCGTCTGGAACGCTCCGGTATATATAGCCGCTTATCTGGCCCAAGGTCTGGCGAGGTAGTCACTATGGCAGCCGTCGAAGTGGTCGCGGGAGCTCGCTTGCATTTATCGCTGATCGACATGAATGGCTCGAAGTCCGGCCGTGTCGATGGTGGCGTCGGGATTATGGTTACCGAACCCCGCATCCG
This sequence comes from Sphaerisporangium sp. NPDC049457, assembly GCF_055586705.1. Lineage (NCBI taxonomy): Bacteria > Bacillati > Actinomycetota > Actinomycetes > Streptosporangiales > Streptosporangiaceae > Sphaerisporangium > Sphaerisporangium sp. NPDC049457. The sequence continues at coordinate 67,459 of NZ_JBVJHR010000023.1, forward strand.
CATCACCGCTTCTCCCGCTCCGACCACTGATGTCGGCTGGGAAGCCGATCTCCCGGAAGCTGTGCGCGACGAGCTGCTCGAAGCGGCGAAGTCGGCCCTGTACTCGGCACGTGCAGGGATGAAGTTGGGGAACATCCGCCTCGACGTCTTGGAATGCTCATCCGCACACCGCGGTCTTGGTACGAAGACACAACTTCAACTCGCAGTCGCTACTTATGTCTCGAATCCGTCCAGCCGAAACCTGACTCCTCGCCGGCACCAGCTCGAATTCGGCCTTCATGGATTGTACTTTCTCCCGCTTCTGTAACTGTCGATGGCTAACTCGACGGCACCGAATAGGGGGCCCGGCAACTCCTCCAGGCCGTACCACGCCCATCGCTCCACACGATCTTCCTCGTGGACCTCGGGCTGTCCTTTGAAGTCAACACTCATGAATTCTACGTCAAGGTAGTGCTTCCCGTAGCGAATGATGTTGCTGACGCAGAGAAACAACAGGTCGTGAACCTCGATTCCGGTCTCTTCCCGCACCTCGCGGCGTGCCGCCTCCTCTAGCGTCTCCCCGAACTCGACGTGTCCCCCGCACCAGCCGTACGTGTCGTCGCCATGCGCGCCCCGTCTTTTCCCCAGCAGGACTTTGCCGTCCTTGACGAGCATCACGCCGACGCCCACCTTCGGGCGCTGCGGAGGTTCGGTTGACGAAGTGGGCTGGGGCATACAAACCTCCACTCGAGACCTGCTCGTCGGCGTCAGTTTAGAGCCACCAAGGCAACCACAGTACATGGATGGTTCAAGGGTCAAAATACATGACGACGTAATCCGCCTGTATCACCGTTATGCGAGGGCGTGGGGTTCGAGCTTGGTGACCGCCCGGGCGTGAGCCAGGACGACCCGATCTCGATCGGGTGCGCTGCGCGGCCTACGCGAGCGTGACGCCATCTGGAGTGGGGTATATGTGCTCGGATAGCAAGTGATAATCCGGTACTGGCTGTCATTGTGCGGCATGCCCTGGACGAAACACGCGAAACGAAACGTTAAGGCATGATCCGGCCCGCGCTTGAGCGTGGGGCAGCTGACTTTTGATCAGCGAGTCCGAGGTTCGAGTCCCTGGCGGCGCACCGTGGCATGGCCGACCTGGGCACTCTCCGCTTGACGGAGGGTGCCCACAGTCATCTCCAGGCCGTACGGGTCGTGGGTTCGCAGGCCGTCGGCTCCGCGGGCACTCAGCCCTCGAACGTCACGGTGGCGTACTGGTAGCGGGTCTTCCCGTTCTCGTCCCCGCTGTGCGTGCGGCCGGTCATGACCTGGTTGTAGCCCGCCTCGGTGACGTGGTTGCTCTCCTTGTACTCGCCGGTCCACGTCGGGAAGGTCAGCCGAACCTGCCGTCCCTGCCAGTACAGGGCGGCCGTGCGGTAGTAGGTCTTGCCGTTCTCGTCGCCGGTGTGCCACCGGCCGACGAGCGCCTGGTCCGTCGGGGCGATGTAGCTGGACCTGCTCTCAGTCTGGCCGGGAGTCCAGTCCCCGAGGTGCACCTGGACCTGCTCGCCGTTGATGAGGATCCAACTGCAGTAGTAGGTGGTCGGGCGGTTCTCGTCGCCGACGTGCGAGCGGCCGGTGAGCACCTGGTTCGTCGGACAGGTGACCTGGCCGTTCCACTCCCACACGGTCTCGGAGTAGGCCCGCTCGACCCGGATCGTCACCGCCGCCGCCGAGGCGGGCGCGGACATGGTCGCCGCCACCGCCGCGGCGGTCACCAGCGAGGCGGAGAACATCTTCGCGTACGTCTTCATCGTTCCTGGTTCCTTTTCGATAGCGCCATTGCGTCGGCAAAGGCGAGTTCCTGACCTGAAAGGAACTGTGGCCTGGGCCACTGGGAACGTTCTTAGAAGTGACTTCGCGGGCACTTATAAAGCCGATGCCGCCGCCCACCGGCTTTGTCCCGAGATCGGAGGGAAGCCCGCCCGGCAGAACCCGGGTGTCAGGAGCGGGGGAGGGCGGCCAGCCAGGTGGCGGCCTGAGCCGGGGTGGTGAAGCGGATCACGCGCAGGTGTGCGAAACGGGGGTCGTGAACGAGTCGCTGGATGTCGGCCCGACGGGCCGCGTGCTGGGACCAGGCCCACCAGGCCGGGTGGTCGCGGCGGAACCAGCCGGCCAGGGTCTCGCGGTTGCCGCCGAAGACGCGCTCGCGCCGCAGGGTGCGTCGCAGGGACCGGCGCAGGACCCGCGGCATGATCACGGCCTTCGAGTAGTCCAGCCACACCACGGTGTCAGCCCGCTCCCACAGCAGGTCGCGCACCTCGGGGTAGCCGAAGGAGTCGAAGACCCAGGCGGGCGAGGCCACGATCGCGGCGACCTTCCCCCTGAAGTCACCGTCCACGGCCCAGCCCGGCCCCACATAGTGCAGCGCGTCCATCTCGTGATAGCCCACCCCGAGGCGCTCCCCAAGCCCCCGCGCCATCGTGGACTTCCCAGCCCCACTGATCCCAACAACAAGCACCCGCCGCACCCATGCACGATAGACCCCGAGCCCCACTCATGTGACACGAGGTGTGCCCAACTTCCCACTCGCGCGGCCCGAGGTGTCCTCGGCTTCCCGCTCATGTGGTGTGCGGGGTGTGCTCGGCGCCGGGGCGGTGGGTCGGGGTACGGCGATACCGGCGCCGCTGTACGGCGGATCACCGGTGGATCTGGCCGTGAAGCTCACCCTTTGAGTTCGGCTAGGAAGGCCCCGAACGCTTCGGCGGACGCGGTCAGATACCCCTTCGCCGGATCGTTGCTGTCCCGGATCGCGACCCCATTCGACAGCGTCGCGATCTCCACGCAATTCCCGCCGTTGGCGGAGCTGTGAGAACTCTTACACCACTTCAAGGCGTCCATTCTGGTCTCACCTCCTCGCCCGGTGTGGTCCGATTCCTTCACTCGTGTGGTGCTGGGTGTGCTCGGCGCCAGGGCGGTGGGTCGGGGTACGGCGCCGCCGTACGGCGGGTCAACCGGTGAACCTTCCCTCCAGTGTCAGCGTTTGATCTCGGCCAGGAAGGCGCCGAACGCTTCGGTGGACGTGGTCAGCTGCCCCTTCGTCGGGTCCTTGCTGTCCCGGATCGCGACCCCCTTGGGGAGAGTCGCGATCTCCACGCACTCACCACCGTTGGCGGAGCTGTGAGAACTCTTACGCCACTTCAAGGCGTCCATTCTGTCGCCACCTTCTCTATGAGCTCCATCGAACCGTCTTCCGACAGGGCGGCAGCCCTGAGCATGTCGAAAATGCGCCGTAGTCGCACGATGCCCTCCCGGTCCTCGATGACCTCGCCCGCGATCGCGTTGTCCACGTAGGCGACGTCATCGCCACCGTCGAAATTCGCGATGACGAAAGGACCGGTGAATCTGGCACAGGCGGACGCCTTGCTGGGGACGATCTGAATGATCACATCATCGCGCCGCGCCAGCTCCGCAAGGTGGAGTAGTTGATCCTGCACGACCTTGGGTCCGCCGATGCCGTAACGCAAAGTGCTCTCAAGGAGAAGTGCGACGATCATCGGTGGCTCTTCTTTGGATAGAACCTGTTGGCGCTCCATTCGCGCGCTCACCAGATCATCAAGGTTCGCAAGGTGGTTTCCGGCATGGAGGACCGCGCGGGCATACGCTTCCGTTTGCAGGAGGCCAGGGAAGACATGTGCGTGAACGGACCACAGGGCGGTGGCTCGGCCTTCTATCTCGGGCCATCGGCCGAACCACTCCAGCGGCACCGATGTCCTGACCAGGTCTTCGCGGAACCTCACGAGCAGGCCGTCCATCCCGAAGAGCTCGTCCAGCCGACCCAGATGATCTTTAGTGGGGACGCGCCGCCCGGTTTCCCAGAGTTTCACCAGAGATTCGGAGATGTAGAACTGCCTGGCGAGGGCCGTCCGAGATATCCCTTTTGCCTCTCGCGCTCGGCGCAATTCTCGCCCAAGGAATACTCCCGGCGCTCCGCAATTGCCGGCCATTGCGCGTTACACCTCGTTACACGTCGGCGGTCGGGGGTTGCGCTTGCGGCGTAGCCGTGGTTCCGCTGCCTTCACCATGCCACGTGCGCAAGCCTGACGGTAGCCCTTCGGGCGGCCGGTCAGGCCGAGATTGCAGCCCCCCGCAATCCCGGCCTGGCCGGCGAATTGAAGCGGGACCCGTGAGCGGAGTCGGTGTCGTCTGGGTCCCTGAGCGTGCGGATGGGTGCGATCTATGACAAAGCCCGTGACCATTCCCCCGAATCCGGAGCGACCGGCGACGGGGAATCTGTTAGGTGTGATGGAGCTGAGCGGTTCTCCGGAATCCGTCGGGCTCGCCCGCCGGTTCGTGGAACAGAAGCTCGGGCCGGAGCACCCGGCCCTGGAGACCGTGCGGCTGCTGGTCTCCGAGACGGTCACCAATTCGGTGGTCCACTCCGACTCCAGGGACGGCGGCCCGATCACGTTGGCGCTGGCCGACTTCCATGACTTCGTGCATGTCGACGTCGCGGACGCCGGAGGCGAAACCATCCCAGAGGTGGGCGGGGACCTGTGCGCCGAAGGCGGGCGGGGGCTGCTGCTCGTGGACGTCCTCTCGCGGATGTGGGCGGTCTGGGAGCATGATGCCGGGCGGACCCTGTGGTTCCAGGTGGCGTACACGCGCGACTCGGACGCCTCCGTGGCCTCTTTCCCGCGTCAGCCGACAATGGGATGACGGTGGCGGTGCTGGGGTGGGTTCTCTGGTCGAAAGTTTCATGGGGCGGTGGGAGCGTTCGGAGGTTGACCTGGGGTGTCGGGAAAGCTTTCACCGGTCTGTTGCGCCTGGGTGTGGGCGAACCTACGGTAGCTCCACTTCATGGAGGATGCGGTTTCCGATCAAGTCGAAATGTCGTCGAAGCGCTTCGACAGGCATTTCGACGCCCGTCACGGCGACGCCGATGGGGGCCGGGGGCCGGTGGGACGACAGGAGAGGGAGATCATGCTCAGGACGTTACGGTTGTTCGTGCCGGTGTCGATGCTCGTGGTGTTCGTCGGGCTGCTCGCCGCTCCCGCCCAGGCGGCCGTCTGGTCCTCCTCGGACCGGTGGGGCACCTGGGCCAACGGCGGCTACACCCTCTACAACAACATCTGGGGGAACGGCGCGGGCCCGCAGACGATCTGGGCGAACTCCTCCAGCAACTGGGGTGTGTGGGCGAATCACCCCAACACCGGCGGGGTGAAGTCCTACCCCAACGCGACCAGGAACGTGAACCGGCGCATCAGCGCTCTTGGCAGCGTGAGCAGCAGCTTCAACGTCACGGTGCCGAACGGCGGGGCGTACGCGACGGCGTACGACATCTGGTGTGACGGCCACACCTACGAGATCATGCTCTGGATGAACAAGTACGGGCCGGTGGGCCCGCTCGGCTCACGGCAGACCAGCGTGTCGGCCGGCGGCCACAGCTGGGACGTCTACCGCGGCTCCAACGGCTCCAACCAGGTGTTCTCCTTCGTGCGCCAGGGCAACACGAGTTCCGGCACGGTGAACATCAAGGCGATCTTGACCTGGCTCCGGTCCAGCAACTGGTTCGGGGACGTGACGCTGGGCGACGTCCAGTTCGGTTACGAGATCACCTCCTCCAGCGGCGGCATGGACTTCCGCACTAACAGCTTCTCGGTCTCGGCGAGCTGACCGCGCACCCCGCGGCCCGGTGTGCCGGACCGGCCGCGGGGTGGCGAAAATCCCCGATCGGTAATCCCTGGATTGATCGCACCTCTCTGGAGAGATCTCGCAATTCGCTTACCAAACGTGTTCTTTTCATGCAAAAGTCGTGGTATTTGACGGCGTTTCGATGACGATCCTCCTCAAATGTCGTGCCCTATGGGACGATCTATCCCGTGCGGGACGAGGTGGATGTCTCTCGAGGGAGTAGCGCACCGTCGGCCAGCCTCTACACGGGGATGCGTCTGTTCACGGTCGCGTTTCTGCTGCTCATCCTCACGTTGTGGCCCGGTTTCGCGGCGGGGCGGCCCGCCCCGTCGCAGTGGTTCGTGGCGGCCGCGGGCGTGCTCGTCTTCAGTGCCTGTTACGCACGCGTGGTCGTGCGCGGGATCCCGCGTTCGGAGCGCATCCGCACGCCATGGGCGTTCGCCGGACTGGTGGCGTCCGGCTTGGCCCTCATCGCCGTTCTGCCGCCCGACTGGATTTATTATCTGCCCTTTTATCTGATTACCGCCGTGGTCCTAACGCACCGTACGCACGCGGGGTTGATCTCCGCGTTCGGATGCGTGCTCATCGTGACGTCCGTTGGACTGTTGCGCGGAATGGCGCCGGTCAGGCTTGGCATGCTCGCGGTCCAGCTCGTGATCTTCACTCTCACCCTGACCGGCATCCACCAGGTGCTCGAGTTCGCGGTCACCCAGTGGGAGACGCAGAAGAACTACGAACGGCTGGCGACCGAGCGGGAGCGCCGGCGGCTCTCCCGAGACCTGCACGACCTGGTCGGCCGCGACCTGGTCGCGCTGGTCATGCGCGCCGAGGTGGTGGCGCGCGCGGAGGCCGGCGGCCCCGTCGAGGAGGAACTGCGTCACATCGCCGCGCTGGCCCGCACCACGCTGAACAACACGCTGGCCGTGGTGGAGGAGATGCGGGCCCCCGACGTGGCGTCGGAGCTGGACGACGCCAGGGAACTGCTGGTCTGGGCGGGCATCGACCTGGCCGTCTTCGGCGCGCCCGCCGCGGTGCACCGCCGGGCGGTGTTCGCGTGGTTCCTGCGCGAGGCCGTCACGAACGTGGTCAAGCACAGCGGCGCCCGTACCTGCCGGGTGATCTTCGGCGTCGACCGGCTGACGGTGGAGGACGACGGACGGTCCGGCCGGCCGGTGGTGCCGGGAGCCGGGCTGACGGGGCTGCGGGAGCGGCTGGAGCAGGCCGGCGCGGAACTGCTCGTCGGGCGTTCGCAGGACGGGGGCGTCCGGGTGGTAGCGAGGCTCGTCAAAAGGGGATAGCGCCATGCCGGGACCTTCGCTGAACGTTCTCGTCGCCGAGGACCAGAGTCTGATCCGCAACGCGCTGGAGATGCTGCTGTCCGGGTTTCCGGGGCTGCGGGTGGTGGGCAGCGCGGCGAGCGTCGAGGAGGCCGTGTCCGTCGGCGCGCTGACGCGCCCCCACGTGGCGCTGGTCGACCTCCAGATGCCCGGGGGCACGGGGAACGGGGAGGGCGACACGTACAGCGGCGTGGAGATCGTGGCCGCGCTCGGCAAGTGGTCGCCGCACACCCGGTGCCTGATCCTCTCGGCGTTCCGCCAGCCGGACGCCCTGCGCTCGGCGCTGGCGGCGGGCGCCCGGGGGTACCTGGTCAAGGACGTCTCGCCGGCCGAGCTGGTCATCGCGATCAGGCAGGTCGCGGCCGGCGAGCTGGTGATCGACGACAAGCTCGCCGCGCGCATCGCGATGGCCAAGCCGTGCCCGCTCACCCGGCAGGAGGCGGCGGTCCTGCGCCACGCCCGCGACTTCCTCACCATCGCCGAGATCGCCAAGTCCATGCGCCTCAGCGGGGGGACGGTCCGCAACTACCTGACCAGGGCCATCCAGAAGACCGGGGCCCGCAACAGGCACGAGGCGGTACGCATCGCCGCCGCCAACGACTGGCTCTGACCCTGACCACACACGCTTCCGGCGCGGCGTCGGGAGAGGTGCACCGGTCACCCGCCGCACGACGGCGCCGACTTCGCCGTACCACGACCCGCCGACCCGGCGCCGATCTCGTCCGGCACGGCACTCGGGGGTTCGCGCGGGGGGTCAGCGGGAGGGGCTGAGGGATTCGGGGCGGAGGCGGGCCAGGACGGTCATGCCGGCGAGTGCGGTCCAGCAGGCGAGGACCAGCAGTGGCATGCCGACCGGGCCCGTCCCGTGTTCGGCGGTGATGCCGAGGCGGTACAGGGCGCTGGTGGGCAGGTACTCGACGACGTGCCGTACGGCCTCGGGGAAGGCCGAGGTGGGGAACCACAGGCCGCCCAGGATGGCCAGCGGGAAGAACACGCCGAGGCAGGCGAACTGGGTGGCGTCCCCGGCGACCAGCAACCCGATCGCGACGCCGAACACGGCGAAGCACAGGCTGCCGCCCCACGTCGCCGCGAGCGTGAGCGCCCAGTTCGCGGGCGGCATGGTCACCTGGTTGAGCACGACGCCGAGCAGGAAGATGGCCGCGAGCGCGGGCAGGGCGAGCAGCCAGGCCGCAGCCAGCTTGCCGAGAACGTACCGCCGGGGGGACAGCGGGGTGAGGGTGAGCTGGCGCGCCCAGCCGCTGCCGCGTTCCTCGCCGAGCCGGATGCCGCCGCCGGTCAGCGCCGCGTAGAACGCCCCGGACACCCCGAGGGCGACCATGTAGGTCGCGGCGAAGTCGCCGCTCTGGGTCCAGCCCTCGACGACGAACAGCTTGGTGAACATCACGTAGAAGCCGGCGGAGAAGAGCACGGAGAACACCAGGAAGTAGCCGCTGCGCACCATGCTCACGACGTCCAGCCGAATGTAGCGGCCCATCAGCGTCCGGTCTCCTTCGTCAGCGCCAGCAGGACGTCTTCCAGGGAGGTGCGGGAGATCTCCAGGCCGCTCACCCCCGACCGCCCGTTGCCGTACAGGGCGTCGAGGGTCGCGTCCTGGTCGGAGGTGACCAGCTCCCAGTGGTCGCCTCCTGCCGAGCCGTTGTGCAGGCGGACGATGCCAGGGAGCCGTTGGAGCTCGTCCTCCCGGGCCTCGGGCTTGTTGAAGCGCAGGGTCACGTCGCTGACCCTGGTCATGATCTGCCGGGCGGGCCCGTCGGCCACCACCCCGCCGTCCTGCAGGACGACGATGCGGTTGGCGTACGCCTCCGCCTCCTCGATGTAGTGGGTGGCGAACACGATCGTCCTGCCCCGGCCGGCCCGGTCGACGATGTCCTGCCAGAAGGCGTGGCGGGACTGCACGTCCAGCGCGGCGGTGGGTTCGTCGAGGAACAGCAGCTCGGGGTCGCCGGCGATGGCGAGCGCGAACTTGACCCGCTGCCGCTGCCCGCCGGAGAGCCGGCCGATGCGGCGGGAGCCGAGGTCGGCGAGCCCGGCGTCCTTCAGGATGTCGTCGGTGCGGGCGGCCCGGCCGTACTGCGCCGCGACCAGGCCCACCAGCTCGCGCACGCTGACGTACCGCATCAGGCCGGTGTCCTGGAGCATCACGCCGACCCGGCCCTGCGCGACGGCGTCCTCGGGACGGGCGCCGAACAGGCGGACCTGGCCGGACCGCGGGGCGAGCAGGCCGAGCATGACGTGGGTGAGGGTGCTCTTGCCCGCGCCGTTCGGCCCGAGAAGGGCGACGACCTCGCCGGCCCGCACCTCCAGGCTCACCCCGGCGAGCGCCGGCACCTTGCCGTAGCTGTAGGCGACGTCCCTGATGCTCACTTGCGCCGTGTCACCTGTCATCGCTCTCCGGGCCTCCCGATGCCTTCGGCGGACGCGAACGGCTGCTTCGGCGGACCCTTGGGATCACGCCGCCGCTGCACTTTACGGCGGCGGCCGGGAATGCGGCAGCTCTGTTCTCCCACCATTCGCCGATGACATTTGTCACCATCAACTGCTCCGTTTTCGCATCATTGACACAAAACCCGGTTATGTGAGGATCGGATTCGTCCGATCCCACGAAATGGGGCCTTTCGATGGGTCGAACGCGGAGCCCGGGCTCGGCATGAATCCGCGACCTCGATCTGTACGGGGACTCCGTTCACCACCTGGGAGGGGGTGAACCACGTATGAAGCTTGAGAGCACCGCGACCATCGACCACCGCAGCATGACCGCTCAGCCGCTCGGCGCCGGCCTGTCCGGCACTGAGTTCGGCGTCGTCGTTCCGGGCGCGTCGTCGTGCTGCGCGGGCTGCACGTCCAGCTCGTGCGGCACCATCGTGCGGCCGTAATCCACGCACCAGCGGGGCCCGCGGGATCGTTTCCCGGGCCCCGCCTCCGCCACTGCCCACCATAGTCAGGAAAGCGCGGTCCAGCCTTGGAGAACACCTCGGAAATCGACGTCTCCGCCATTCCCAAACCTGTCCTCATCAACGTCCCCGTCGACGACATGGAACGCGGTCTTGATTTCTACCAGGCGTTCCTCGGAATGCCGCTGGCGCGTTCCCTTTCCTACGAGATCTCCTACCACGCGCCGGTGTCCAGCGACGGAATCCTGATCACCGTGAACCAGCGGCGGTTCCCCGGCGAGTCGGTGACGATCTACTACCACGTCGCCGACCTCGACGGATCGCTCAAGATGATCGCCGACCACGGCGGCGAGGTGACCGCCGGGCCCTACGACCTGCCGTTGCCCAAGCAGGTCAAGCCGGAGTTCCGCGAGCAGTTCCGCGACAGCCCGTTCTACCGCGGCGACGCCGGCGACTCGATGGGCCGCGGCGCCAGCGTGGCCGACGCCGACGGCAACCGGTTCGGGCTGGTGCAGTTCAGCGAGTGGGCCCACGCGACCTTCCGGCTCGGCGAGTACGCCACCCCGGTCACCGCCGAGCAGCTCGTCGACCAGTCGATCGCGCTGAACAGGAAGGTTCCCCCGCCCACCGAGATCTTCCAGGAGTAGCGCCCATGGACAATGTCACCGATCCCCAGCTCGCCGAGGCCAGCGCGGGGGTGAGCGCGTACCGCCTGCTCAGCCCGGGGCTGGACTCGGTCGGTCTGCGCACGCACCAGGCGCGCTACGACAATCTGGGCGAGGCGCGCTTCCCCCGGATCGCCGAGGAGTTCATCGTCGCGGGCCGCTTCGCCCCCTGGGACCGCGAGGCGCAGCTCTCGGGCGCCGACTACTTCGGCGACGTCATGGCCACCGCCCTGTCCGTGATCGACCAGGAGACGCCCGCCGCCGCCGACACCGTCGAGCTGCCGCCGCCCGTCCCGCTGGCCATCGCGCTGGACGAGGCCGTGGCGCGCCGGCGCAGCGTGCGCCGCTACACCGGCGACCCGGTCGCCCTGGCCGAGGTCGGCACCATGCTGCGGTACGCCGCCGGGGTCACGGGGGAGGCCGACGCCGAGCTGATGCGCGGCGGCACCGCCACCTACCGGTTCCGCGCCGTGCCGAGCGGCGGCGGGCTGTACCCCGTCGAGGTCCACCTCGCCGCCCTGGACGTGCCCGAGCTGACCGTGGGCACCTACCGTTACAGCCCGGTCGAGGACGTCCTGGTGCGCACGGGGGACCGGGCCACGGTGGACCGGCTGCGCGAGTCGTTCGCCATCCCCGGCGGCATCATCTCCGTCGAGAGCGCCGCCGCCGTGATCCTCCTGGTGGCCCGCCCCTGGCGTTCCATGCGCAAGTACGGCCCGCGCGGGATGCGCTTCGTCCTGCACGAGTGCGGAGGCATGTCGCAGAACGTCCACCTGGCCGCCACCGGGTTCGGCCTCGGGACGACCGACTGCTCCAGCTACATCGACGACCTGTCCAACGAGGCGCTCGGACTGGACGGTGTGCTGTCCTTCCTGGCCCACACGATCTTCGTCGGGTGGCCGGGGTGAGCGAGCCGCGGCCGCTGCTGGTCTACGTGCACATTCCGTTCTGCAGCTCCAAGTGCCACTTCTGCGACTGGGTCACCGAGATCCCCACCGGCGAGCTGCTGCTGCGGCCCGCCGACAGCCCGAGGCGCGCCTACATCACGGCCCTGTGCCGGGAGATCAGGGAGCGGGGGGCCGACCTGGCCGCCCGCGGATACCGGCCGGAGATCATGTACTGGGGCGGCGGGACCGCCAGCATCCTGGCCGAACACGAGATCGAGCAGATCGGCGAGGCGCTGCACGAGGTGTTCGACCTGCCCGCGACCCTGACCGAGGCGACCATCGAGTGCAGCCCCGAGAGCCTCAGCGCCGCCAAGCTCGCCGCCTTCCGCCGCGTCGGGTTCCGGCGCTGGAGCAGCGGCGTGCAGTCGTTCGACGACCGCCGGCTGCGCAAGCTCGGACGCAGCCACGACGCCGCCGAGGCCGGCCGCGCGGTGCACCTGGCCGCCGAGGCGGGGTTCGACGACCGGTCCATCGACCTGATCTGCGGCCTGCCCGGCGAGACCGTCGAGGAGGTCGCCGAATCGGTGCGCACCGCACTCGACCTGCCGGTGACGCACGTGGCGCTCTACCCCTACCGGCCCGCTCACGGCACCGTGCTGCGCCGGCAGGTGACCCGCGGCACCACCGCCATGCTCCGCTCGGAGCAGAAGACCGCGTACGCGCTGGCCGCGGGCATGCTGGTGGACGCGGGGCTGCCCGAGTACGCCATGAGCCACTTCGGCGACCGTCGGTGCCTGAGCGACCTGGCCTACTTCCAGCTCCGCATGGACTGGGTCGGCTTCGGCTCCGGCGCCACCTCGCTGATCGGCGGGGAGTACCTGGCGCACCGGCGCGGCTTCCTCGCCGCCTACAACCGCGACCCCCTGCACTTCGACGAGCGCTACCCCGCCGCGTCCCCCGCGATCGCCGCGCGGCTGCTCTACCAGGCGCTCACCACCTTCGAGGGCGCCTCGCGCGCGCTCTGGCAGGAACGGACCGGCGTCCCCCTTGAGGAGATCCTGACGCTCGGGCCGTGCCGCCACCTGCTCGGCTTCCTCGAACGGGTGGCCGAGGTCCGCCGCGACGCCGACGGCGTCCGGCTGCGCCGCGACCAGATCACCGACGCCTTCATCGACCTGCAGTTCGCCGGGATCGCCGCCGCGGGCGGAGACGAGCCGAGGACGGCGGCCCTGCTCGGCTGACGGCGGCACCCGCGCAGCCCCCCGTAGTACCAGGAAGGAAAGGCATCCATGCAGCAGAGCAAGAACGTGCGGATCAAACCGTCCTACAGCGTCGTCGCGCACGACGCCGACACCGTGGAGCTCCGGCACGGCGTCTGGAACGTCCGCTCCTACACCCTCACCGACCACGCCAGGACCGGCCGCCTGTACAACCTGCTCAGCGGGCTCGACGGCACCACCGGCCGCGCCGAGGTGGCCAAGGCCAACGGCGTCACCCGCGCCGAGATCGAGGCCCTGGTGGACCACCTGGACCAGCTCGGCGTGATCGCCCGCGGCCCGGAGACCGCGCTGGACGCCTACATCGAGAACACCGGCGCCTACGTGGCCGAGACCCCCGCGCCGCCGGTGGTCGTCCTCGGCGGCGAGGCCCTGGCCGAGGCCACCGCGCGCGTCCTCAGCCCGAGCGCGCCGGCGGGCGTCGAGGTCGCCGGCGAGGACGACCCGCTGCACCGCGCCCTGCTGGAGGCCGACCTGGTCGCCCTGGAGGACGGGCTGGCCTTCGAGCGGTTCGCCGAGCGGTTCGAGCCCTGGCGGGGCAAGCTGCTGGTCCACGTCGCCGAGGAGCCGCACCCGCTGCGGCTCACGGTGCTCAACCGCATCGCCCTGGCGCTGCGCACGCCGTGGATCCAGGCGGCCATCGACGGCCCGATGGTGATGATCGGCCCGTCGTTCCATCCGCCGGCCTCGGCGTGCTTCGCCTGTTTCGAGACCCGGGTGCTGATGAACTTGCGCGAGTCGGCCGGGTACCAGCGGTACAAGGACGCCTTGGTCCGTCGTTCGATCAGGGTCGGCGAGCCGCCCACCCTTGACGCGCTGCGCGCCCTGGTGGCCGGGCACGTGGGGCTGGAGGCGCTCAACCTGGCGCTCACCGGGTCCACCACGACCTTGGGCAAGGTGCTCGGCATCTACGTGCCGACCATGGAGATCGCCTACTCGGAGGTGCTGCGGCTGCCGGGGTGCCGGGCGTGCGGGCCGGTGGTGCAGCGCGAGGCCACCGAGCTCTACTTCGACGTGCGGCGGTGGATCGATGCCTGAGGTGTCACAGGTGGTGGAGGCGCCCGGGCTGATGGAGCCCCGCGTCGTCGAGTCCCCCGACCAGTTCACCGCGCGGCTGCGGGCCCGCATGCACTCCCCGCTGTGCGGGCTGATGACGTCGATGGGCTTCCTGCAGCGCCAGCGCGGCGCCCCCCGGCTGATGGTGGCCGGCGGCGAGCTGACCGGCGTGCACGTGCTGCGCGGCCTGCCGGCGCCCAAGATCGGCGCCTACCACATCGGCGGGTACGGGCTGCGTCCCTTCGAGTCCCACATCCGCACGCTGGGCGAGGTGGTGGAGCGGTACGGCGGCTACCTGGCCCCGGTGAGCGGGCGCTTCCCCATCCGCTACGCCTCGGTCGAGGAGCTGCGCGAGGCGGGAGAGGAGTGCGACGCGGGCCCGGCCGCCCCGTACACCGCCGCCCAGTACGGCCGCGACGGGTTCCCCTTCCGCGCGCGCCAGGACGGCGACGTGCTCGGCTGGGTGCGCGCGACCCGGCTGTCCGACGGCCGTGACTGCTGGGTGCCCGCCCAGCTCCTGCTGGTCGGCTACGTCGTCCAGGACCACCGGGGCGAGCCGTGGCTGGCCCCCGCCGTGTCCACCGGCACCGCCTCGCACACCGACCCCGACCGGGCCGCGCTCAACGCGCTGGAAGAGATGGTGCAGATCGACGCGGCGCTCAGCCACTGGTACGGCGGCAGCCGCTCGACCCGCGTCACTCCCGGCGCCCGCACCGCCGCGCTGCAACGCGTCGTGCAGAACGCGTTCGACCTGCGGGGCGACCGGCCGGAGTTCCACCTGCTGCCCAGCGCCGACCTGCCCGGGTTCACCGTCGCCTGCCTCATCCGCAGCCCCGACGGCCGGCTGCCCGCCGTCGCCGTCGGACTCGGCATCGACGGGGTGCTCGAACGGGCGATGTACCGGGCGCTGCTGGAGGCGGCGGGCGTGCGGGGCCTTGCCACCTGGTCGGCGCTGCAGCAGCGGTTCGAGCAGCGGGACACCGCCACCGACGACATCTTCGACCTGGAGTCCAACGTCTCCTACGCCGCCACGCCCGAGGGCGCCCGGGTGGTGGAGGCCCGGTTCGCCGACTGCGGCGAAGCCTCCGCCGACGACCTGCCGCCCGACGACGAGCGGCCGGCCGGCGTCCGGGCGCGGGAGCTGGTGCGGGCCTTCCACGCGACCGGCAAACGCCTGTACGCGGCCGACTTCACCACCATGGACGTGGCCGCCCTGGGGTTCGTCGTGGCCCGCTTCTGGTGCCCCGACCTGGTGACGCTGCCGCTGCCCAGCGCCCCGGCGGCGGCCCACGAGCGGTTCGCCGCCTACGGAGGATTCCGCCGCCATGACCCCCACCCCTATCCCTGACACCCGGGCGTACGCCCTCACCGCGCTCGCGCTGCTGTCGCTGGCCTGCCTGACGCTCGCCGCCCACCTGCACACCCGGTGGGAGTGGGTGCGTCGGCTGCCGCTGCTCGGCGTCCACGTGCTGCTGATGGGGGCGCTCGTGGCCGCCGCGGCGCTGCTGCTCGGCCCGGTCGCGGTCGTCGTGCCGGTGCCGGGGCACCCCGCCGGCTGGTGGGGGGTGCCGGCGGGGGCGGCCCTCGGGGCCGCGCTCGGCGCGGTCGTCATCCGGGCCGACCGGGCGATCACCACGGCCGGCCGCGGCCCCCGTCAGGCCCCCGCGGGGCCCCGGCCGCCGCGCATGACGGCGGCCCGGCCCGCGGGGTTCGCCGCCTCGGGGACCGGCGCCGCCGAACGCCGCCGCACCGGGCTGGTGCGGGCACGCAACGACTACGCGCCCACCGGCGCCGACCTGCGGGTACGGCCCGAACTGCTGGTCGCCGTGGCCGTCGGGGAGGAGCTGGTCTTCCGCGGCGTGCTCACCCGGCTCGCCCTGCTGCCCGGCGATGTCCTGCTCGCGGCCGGCGCCCTCGCCGTGACGGCGGCGGTGTTCGCCTGCTCCCACGTCTTCTTCGGCTGGGTGCAAGTGCTGGCCAAGACGCCGCTCGCGGTCGCCGCCTGCGCGGCCACGCTGCTCACCGGCAACGTCCTCGCGGCGGTCGTCGCGCACGTCGCGTTCAACGTCTGGGTGTGGCGCTACCGGCGCAGCGAGCCGGTGGCGCGGCGGACCGCGGCGCGCGGGATGTGGGGGGCGCCGGCATGACGGCCGCCCTGCCCTGGCCGCTGCGCGCGCTCGTGCTGGCCGCGCTGGTCCTGCTGTACTACAAGTACGCCAAGGCGGCCCTGTTCGCCGCCTGCCGGCGCGCCGCCCACCTGCTGCCGTTCGCCCGCCGCCTGGACGCGAGCGAGCGCGGCAGCGTCCTTGAACTCGCCGCCGCGGGAGCCAGCCACGTGCTGGTCGTCATCCTGCTGGCCCTGGTCACCGGCGTCGACGTCGCCGGGCTGCTCACCGGCTGGAACCGGCCCGGCCTGATTCTCCTCGGCGCCGCGATCGGCGTCGGCGAGGTCGCCCTCGGCTCGCTGCTGTGCCGGGTGCTGATCGAAGGAGTGCAGGCCCGGGGACGGCGCCGCGCCGCCGCCGAGCGGGCCGCCACGCCGGCCCGGCCGGTCGCCGCCGGGCGGGCGCCCGCCCGCGCGCAGGCCGCCGAGGCCGCGCGGGCGCGCGCGCAGCCCGCGACCGCCGCCGCGGAGTCCGGCGCGGGCGAGGAGCGGATGCGGCAGTGGCTCGGCCTGTCGCGGGGCGGCTGGATCCGCCACCACCTGAAGACGATGGAGGTCGTCTCCCTGCCGCTGGCCATCGCGCTCACCGCCGTGCAGGTCGGCAGCGAGGAGGTCGTCTTCCGCGGGCTGGTGCTGACCTGGCTGCGCGACGCCGGGCCGGTGCTCGCCATCGCGCTGTCCTGCCTGCTGTTCACCGTCATGCAGGTGTTCCTGATGTCCTCCTGGCGCGCGGCGATGTTCCCCGTCGTCGGGGCGATCGTCATGGGCGTCACGCACAGCGTCCTGTACTGGCACTACCCGGTCTTGATCCCCCTGATGGTGGCGCACGTCACCTTCTTCCTGTTCGCCGTGGCCTGACGGTCGCGCGGAGAGAGGAACGCCCATGTTCCACGGCCTGTCCCTGCTGCCGGACTGCGCGCCGGCGACCAAGGCGCCCGACGAGTACTTCCGGGACGTGCTGCTGCTGAGCCGCCTCGCCGACCAGGGCGGCATGAGCCACGTGAAGATGACCGAGCACTACCTCGGCGCCTACGGCGGCTACTGCCCGAGCCCGCTGGCGTTCCTGTCCGCCGTGGCCGCCGCGACCACCCGCATCCGGCTGATGACCGGATGCGTGCTGCCCGTGTTCCACCACCCCGTCCAGCTCGCCTCCGAGGCGGCCATGGTCGACGCCATCAGCGGGGGACGGCTGGACATCGGCTTCGCGCGCGCCTACCTGCCCCAGGAGTTCGCCACCTTCCAGGTGCCGATGGACGGCAGCAGGGAGCGCTTCACCGCCACCGTGGAGACCGTGCTGCGGCTGTGGACCGAGGAGAACGTCAGCGTCGACACGCCGTTCTTCCGCTTCCGGGACGTCACCACGCTGCCCCGGCCGGTGCAGCGCCCGCACCCGCCGGTGTGGATCGCGGCCGTGCGCTCGCGCGAGAGCTTCGCCTGGATCGGCGAGCGGGGGTACAACCTGCTGGTCACCCCGGCGCTGACCCCGCTCGCCGAGATGAGCGACCACATCGCGGTCTACCGCGAGGCGCACGCCGACGCCGGGCACCCGCACCCGCCGCGCGTCGTGGCGAGCCTCCCGCTGTACGTGGGCGACAGCGACGAGGAGGCGTCCCGGACCGCCGACCCGCTGCTGCGGGCCTACCTGGACGTGTGGGCGGACGCCACCGACTCGTGGGTCTCGGCCGCCTCCGACGACTACCGCGGCTACACGGGCATGAGCCGGGCCATACGGGCGCTGGACCCGGTGTCGTTCCGCACCATGGGCAGCGCCATCGTGGGCGCTCCGGCGACCGTGGCCGAGCGGATCCAGGAGGTCTCCCAGGCGCTCGGCGCCGACGGGTTCCTCTGGCAGATGGACTTCGGCGCCGTGCCGGGCGAGGTCGCGGTGGCGAGCCTGGAACGGTTCCTGGACAAGGTGCTGCCCACCCTGCCGTCCGGCCGGTCATGAAGGAGAGATCGATGCGAACGGGTGCGCGACTGCTCGCGGCGCTGGCGGCGGGGCTCGCCCTGGTCGCCGCCGGAGGACCGCCCGCCGCGGCGGCGGGCGGCACGGGCGGGGTGAGCTGCCGCCTGCTGGCCGTCCCTGCGGCCGTGGCCGGCACCCCTGTCACCCTGCGCGGGACGCTCTGCCGTCCCGCCGGGCCGCCGCCGTCGACCGTCCAGCTGCTGCTGGCCGGCGCGACGTTCGACCAGGCGTACTGGCTCACCCCCGCCGAGGCGGGCGCCCGGCCGTACGCGACCGCCATGGCCGCCGCCGGGTACGCCGTCCTCGCCCTCGACCGGCCCGGCACCGGGCTGAGCGGCCGCACGCCCGCGGACACGACGACGCTGAGCAGCGAGGTCGAGGCCGTCCACGACATCGTGGGACGGCTGCGCGGCGGCGGGGTGGACGGCACGGCCTACCGGCGGGTGGTCGGCGTCGGGCACTCCTTCGGCGCGAGCGTCCTGGTCACCGAGGCCGCCCGGCACGCCGACCTGGACGCCGTCGTGGCCACCGGCTTCGTCCACTCGGTCGGGCCGAAGCTGGACGCGCTCAACGAGGCCCTCGTGCCCGCCGCCGGCGATCCGCTCCTGAAGCCGACCCGCCCGCCGGCCGGCTACCTCACCACCCGCGCGGGCACCCGGGCCGGCCTGTTCCTCGACCCGGCCGGCGTCTCCCCGGCGATGCCGTCGGTCGTCGAGCTGACCAAGACGACGATGACGACCGGCGAGCAGGCGACGCTCGCCGAGGCCGGCGACCCGGCGATCTCCGGCGCCGTCCGAGCCCCGGTGTTCGTGGCCGTCGGCGAGCACGACGACCTGTTCTGCAACGGCCCCTACCTGCAGTGCACCGACGCGGAGGCGGTCAAAACCTGGGAGAGTTGGTTCTACGCGCCGGAGGCGCACCTGTCGACGTTCGTGCTGCCGGGGGCCGGGCACGCGCTCAACCTGCACCGCAACGCCCCGGCCCTGTTCACCGCCGTCCGCACCTGGCTGTCGGCCCTGCCCGCGTGAGACGTCACGGGCGGGTGGCCGTCACCATGGCGGTGCGGGCGTGCGGGCCGCCGTACCAGAACCGCCAGCCGAGGTCGCGCACCTCGACGTCCAGCGCGCCGCGCTCGCGGAGCACGGCGGCGTAGGCGGCGCCGTGCCGGAAGTCCGCCAGCCGCAGCCGCCCGCCCGGCTTCAGCACGCGGAAGGCCTCGGCGACCGCCCGCGCGCGCCCGTCGGCGTCCGGGATGTTGTGCACGGCGAGGCTGGAGACCACCAGGTCGAAGGTGGCGTCCTCGAACGGCAGGGCGCGCATGTCGCCGGTGACCAGCTCGACCCGGTCGGCCACCCCTTCGGCGCGGGCGTTGGCCCAGGTGGCGTCCTGGCTGTTGCCCGACTGGTCGCGGGTCCACAGGTCGATGCCGGTGGCCGTGCCCGAGGGGAGCCTGGCCGCGGCCTTGAGCAGGACGAGGCCGCGGCCGCAGCCGAGGTCGAGGACGCGCTCGCCGCCGGCGAGGCCGAGCGCGTCCAGTTCGGCGTCCCATACCTGGAACTTGCCGCGGAGGGTGGTGTGCGCGAAGAACGCCGCGCCGGCCACCAGGATGAGCCCGCCGACCAGCAGGACCACCGCCAGGATCGTCCAGCCGGCCGCGAAGCAGGCGGCGGCCAGGCCGAGCTCCACCACCCCTCCCACGGTCAGCCCGGCCAGCACGGCAGGGGCGTCCACACCATAGTTCGCACGCGGCTTCGTCACGCTGAGTTTCTTACCGCTGATCGCCCGCCGTGTACAGGGGCCGGGCGAATTCGGCGTGCGCCGGAGCCGGCGCCGCGCGGTCCCGGCCGAAACAACGCACATAACGAAATGAAAGGCGGCTCCTATATTCTCCGAAATCCGGTAGATCTTCGGTGGCGGGCCGGCGCGGCGGAGCCGAAGGGCCGGCCTCGCCGCGACCGGCCGCACGCGGCCGGCGCGGACGCGTAATACAAGGAGGCACGGCGTGGACGGAAATCGCGTGGAACAGGCGGCGGGTTACGCGGAGAACGGTGATTTGAACCTCGGCTACGTCATCGACCTGTACCGGAAATACGCCGGCGACCTGCGGGCCGTGCGCGCCGAGCAGCACGCGATGCGCGCCGCGAATCCGGGGGTCGCCACGAAACTGGACGACCTCGAAGCCGAGATCACCTACCTGATGGTCCGGGAGCACCGGCCCGAGGTGGTGGTCGAGATCGGCTCGCTGGACGGATGGTCGACCACCTGGCTGCTGCGCGCGCTGCGGGACAACGGCGCCGGGCACCTGCACACCTACGACCTGGTCGACAACGCCCGTAAGAACGTGCCGCAGGAGCTCGCCGAGGGCAGGTGGACGTTCGTCCACGGCGACGCGCGCGAGATGCTCGCCGACCACGACCACGCGATCGACTACCTGTTCGTGGACGCGGCGCACACCAGGAGCTTCGCGCGCTGGTACGTCAACGAGCTGTTCCCCACGGTCCCGCCCGGCGTGCCGGTCAGCGTGCACGACGTCTTCCACACGCGGCGGCCGTGGCCGTTCAGCGAAGGCCGGGTCGTGCTCTCGTGGCTGGCCGAGCGCGGCATCGGCTACTTCACCGCGTCGCGGGCGGCCGCTCCGGAGGTCAACCGGGGGCTGTCGGAGCTGAAGCGGACCCTGGACCTCGGCGAGGCGGTGCACACCGGGCGCAACGACCCGATGCTGTGCTTCTACATGCGATGACCCTAGACCCACCCGCGCCGGCCGGCCTCGGTGCCGGCCTGGAAGCGGCTGACCGCGTTGAGGCGCTCGGTCAGCGCGTTCATCATGCGCTGGACGCTCCGCAGCGAGATGGCCAGGCTCCGTGCCGCGGACTCGTCGGTGTGGCCGTCGGCGAGGAGCCGCAGCAGGTTGTGCTCCTGCGGGGTCAGCCCGTGCTCGTTGCGCGCGGGCAGCTCGGTGATGGGCGTCCCGGTGCTCCACAAGGGCCTCCCGGACGTCGTGGTCGGCCAGGCCCAGATGGGCGGCGATGTCGGCCACGCCGAAATCCGGGTGGTCCAGCATGATGCGGTAGATGGCCTCGTCGCGCGCGGACAGCCCCAGCGCACTCAGCACCGTTACCTACCTGCGCAGTGAAACGGGCGCCTCCTGCGCCTTTCCTGAACCACTGTCGCCCGGGGAGATGGCGGTTCAATTCAAGATTGAATTACACGGCCGGGTCGCTTACGGTGACCGTCGTTGACGGCTGGTGACGTTGAAGCCGACGTTGACTATCGGTGTCATTCACCTAGTAGATCTGCTTCCGTCCCCCGCTCGCCCGTAATATAGATCATGACGACTTTTGCTTGCAAGACGCCCCGAAATGCCTTGGCGAATCGCAGTCCGCCGGTGACGCTCCGAAGGCGAAGGGGCGGGGCGGCCCGCCGGGCGGGCCCCCTCGGCCACGTGGCGTCGTGCTGGCCATGCTCCTGACGATCGGTTCTCACACCGGGACGATCATCCCCCGCGGACGGCACGGCGGCGTACAAGGAGCCCCGCGCCGGCGGTGAGGGCCACCACCAGCCCGGCCAGCACCAGCACCCGTCCATCGGGGCCCGCCTGGCCGCCGCCTCCTGTGTCCGCGGCGCCGGCCGGAGTCCTGGTCACCTTGGCGTTGCCGTCCCCGGCAGGCACCTGCGTCCCGGCCTCCTCCTCGTCCTCACTCTCGCCATCGCCTCCGGTCTCCGTCCCGGCAGGGGTCGAGGTCGGGGTCGGAGAGGTGGCCGGCGGCGTGGGGTCGTCCGTGGCGGCGCCCCCAGCGCCCCCGGCGACCGTCAGCGCATAGGAGGCGAGGGCGTCGGCGTTGCCCACCTCGCACTCGATCAGCCGTTCGCTCGGTGTGGAACCGAAGTTGATCGCACCGGGCTTCACCCTGGCCGTGCCGGTGTTCATCGACGTGGTCTTCATGCCGACGGCCGGTAGGGCGATGGGCTCGCCCGGGCCGATCTGCCCGCCGAGAGAAGCCATTCCCGTGGCCGAGTTCAGTTGGGGGAGGTCGCTGATGGACGCGTACGCGTACATCTTGGTGCCGGCGGGCAGCCCGGCCGCGGGGGCCACCAGCGAGCCGCCGCCGACGTACACGCCCCGCCAGCCGATGGTCATCTGCTGCCCGGTCACGACGCCGGTCGGGATCGTCAACTCGACCTGCACCCGGATGTCCTGCCGTTGAGCGCTCCCTGATCTGTCGGTGCACTGGTATTCCACGATGTCGGTGACGACGACCGTGCCCTGCCCGCCCGCGAGGGCGGTGGCGTGCGCCGGAGAGCAGAGGAGGAGCAGACCGCCGGCCAAGGCGGCGGCGGGGAGGGCCGGGGGGATGCGCACTGCGGCTCCTGTCATGACGGATGGGGCACGAGAGGAGACGGTGCGTGAGGATGCTTGGTTGTCAGGAAATGTTGGTGAAATTTTCTGGCATGGTGCCGGGGGCGGTCGCGCGTTGTCGGCAGGGGTGTCGGGTGGAGGTGGAATGCCGCGTTCACCTGGCTTGGGGCGAGGGCGGTGCGGGCGGCGCGCTTGGGGCGGGCGGCGTGGACGCGGGCGATCGGGAGGGCGTTCTGGACGCTTTTGTCGGCCGGAATCGAGCCGGAGGGGCGTGAGGGCCGTTCTAGAAGGGGTAAGGCAGAACGGCCCTGTCGACTCGCCGCCATTCGCGGCGGGCTGACCAGACAAGCCAATGGAGGAACAACGGTGACGCCCACCAAACCTGACAAGCCGCACGAAAACGGATCAGGCGGGCCGCGCTGGCGCCTCTCAGGCCCGCCCATCCTCGCCGCCGCCCTCGTACTGGTGGCGTCGGGAGGCGTCGGGATGGCCGCGGCCTCCGCGGCGTCCCCCACGACGCCTCCCGTGGAGACCCCCACCCCCACCCTGACGACCACCGAGACTCCGACCGCGCCGCCGACCGGTCTGCCGCCGGCCGTGCCGCCGACCCCCGTGCCCTCGGTGCCGGTGCCGAAGGTGGCCCCCTGGCCGTTCGTCGGCACGATGCACGGCGAGTTCGTCATGGCGGTCAAGAAGAGCTGCACCTTCGTCACGCTGCTCACCCAGACCGGCCAGGCGACCGCCGTGGCCGAGGACTCCATCACCGTGCGCAGCCTGGACGGCTACGAGAGGGCGTACGCGATCACCGACGACACCCGCGTCGTCTCGGGCCGCCGTGGCAACGGCGAGATCAAGCAGGGCGACTGGGTTTCGCTGACCGCCGCGCCTCAGGGGGAGAGCGCGACGCCAGACCCCACCCCGCCCCCCGCGCCGTCCGACACCGCCACTCCTGTGCCGTCGGACACCGCGACTTCCGCGCCGTCCGACACCGCCACTCCTGTGCCGTCGGACACCGCGACTTCCGCGCCGTCCGACACCGCCACCCCCGCGCCGTCCGAGACCGCGACTCCTACGCCGTCGGACACCGTGAGCTCCACGCCGTCGGATCCCGGGACGGTGGCGCCCCAGGACAGCGGGACCGTGGCTCCGCAGGAGACCGTGACCCCCGCGCCTGAGGCGGCCGCGACGGCCGGCTACATCGTGGACCTGTCCCGCCCGAGCAAGAGGTACTGGCCGGGCAAGGGCTGGTGGCCCGCCACTTACTGGGCGCCGAACCAGAGCAAGTGGCGTACCCCCGCGTCCTGCGCCACCCCGGCCCCCACGCCGACGGCGATCCCCACCGTGACGCCGAGCGAACCCACCACCCCCAGTCCCACCCCCACCGAGCCGAGCGAGAACCCCACGGCCGATCCGACGGTGACGCAGACGATCACCGTCACCCCGACTCCCTGAGCCGCCCCCCGGCAACGCGCCGGTGACGGTCCGACACCCCGACCCACGGCCGCGGCACGGCCCTCGTGCCGCGGCCGTCTCACGCCCGTGGGTGTTCCACGCCCGTGGCGGCCGTCTCAGCCCGTGGGGGTCGTCTCACGCCCGTGGCGGTCGCGGAACGGCCGTCGCGGCGTCAGTCGCAGCAGCAGTCGTCGTCATCGCCGGTGGTGTTCGCGCCGGCGGTCGCACCGTCCGAGGAGTCGTCGGTCGTCGTGGCGTCGGCGGTGGACGTCGCCTTCTTGGCCTTCTTCGGCGGGGCCGGGTTGATGATGATGACCTTCAGATGGATGTTGCACACCTTGGCGTGTTTGCACAGCGCGTTCTGGATGCCGGTCGTGCCGCCCATGGTGTCGGCCGAGGTGTGCTGGTAGCCGCGGTTGCTGGTGGGGCTGCGCACCGTGGCCAGGCTGTTGTTGCGCTTGCCGTTCCCGATCTTCAGCACGTCCGACCCCGAATCGGACCCCGAGCCCGAGCCGGTCCCGGAGTCGTCATCGTCGCGCGCGTGCCCGCGGGCTCGCGCGTGCGCTCGGGCGTGGTGGTGTGCCTTCGCGCGGACGTGATGGCGTCCCTTGGCCGAGCGCCCCGCGTCGGTGTCGGCGCTCGCGGCGGGGGCCACCACGCCGAAGACGATCGACGCCGAGGCGCCCGCGAGCAGGCACATGGCGAGGTTTCCGGCGAGCACTCGGCCGCGGTGCTGACGCGTCATCTTCTGTCGCCCCCTGCTGCGTCACCCTTGAACCCGGGCGGGCGGGTCCGGGATCCGGACCGGAGTGGTCAGCGTATCGCCGGGCGGTGTGGCCACCCCGTTCCTGACTATCCGCGCGCGGAGGTCATTACCGGATCATTGCCATGCATGACGAGAGCGACGAGCGGCGAGGCGTGGCGCGCGTTCGCGGCTCATCTCCGGTGACGGTGGCCTATGCGGCTCTTCTGCGTGATGACGCAGACGCGCTGCCGATGGCACTGAGCCGTCTGGGTGCGGGCGTATCCGCCGGTGATGGTGTTCGCAACCTGCTGCTGCCCACGGAGCACCGTCGGGCTGTGGACGGCCACGTAGGCGTTGTTGCGCCGGCCGTTGCCCGCGTGCGTGCGGACCGGCCCCCGGTCGCCGCTCGTCATGACCGCCACCGGGCCACGGGGCGCGCTCATCGCCTCGGCGCCGGCCGGCGACCACGCGCCCAACCCCAACGCCGTCAGCGCGCAGAAGGCCGACGCCAGCAAGCCCAGCAGGCTGGGCGAGGCCGACGCCTGTGGCAGCGCGCCGACCAGCGGGTTGTCCGCGCGGTGACGAGCCATTTCGCGCACCTGCCTCTCCATGTCGCCCGGCGGACGGGCGTGCCCGGCCGGTGCATCGATGACGTCAGGCTCCCTACCCATGGCCCGCGCCCACCCTTCGCCTGAGCTGTCGTCTTCCGTGTGTCTTTGACCGCCTTTTGACACCATGGCCGGAGGAGGTGACGGTGTTGGCGCTTCCTGTACGCGCGTCGGCGCGGGGCGAGCCGTACGACCGAGCCGTACGACCTCTTGCCGTGGACGGGAACACCCGGCGTGCCGGGAGGAGTTCGGCTGGATATGACTCAGGTGCGGGGAGTGTGAACGGGTGACGGGAAGCCGAGCGTCGAAGAGTTTGATGGCGGCCGCCGCGGTGCTGGCGGCGGCGGGATGGGCGCTGCGTGACATCCCTGCGGAGCTGGGGGTCAGGCCGCTGCGGTCGGGTGAGCCGCGCGCCGCCCGCATCCTCAGGTCTCCCCAGTTCAAGGACGGCGTCTTCCACAACCCCATGTCCGGCACGACCAAGGTGCCGGCCGGGCCGCCGCCCAACATGGTGCGTGAGCTGGTCACCGGCCGCGACCTGCGCCGCCCGCCGGGGACCGTGCCGCTCCTGACGCCGTCGGCCGCGCCGTCCCCCGCCGACGGACTGCGGGTCGTCTGGTACGGCCACGCGTCGACGCTGGTCGAGATCGAGGGACGGCGCGTCCTGTTCGACCCGGTGTGGAGCAGGCGGGTGTCGCCCTCGCAGCTCGTGGGGCCGAAGCGGCTGCACCCCGTCCCGGTGGGCCTGGACTCGCTGCCGCCGATCGACGCCATCGCGATTTCGCACGACCACTACGACCACCTCGACCTGGCGACCGTGCGCAGGCTGACGCGCACGCGTTCCGCGCCGTTCCTGGTGCCGCTCGGCATCGGCGCCCACCTGGAGCGCTGGGGCGTGCCGTCCGAGCGTGTCATCGAGCTCGACTGGGGCGAGGACGCCGAGGTGGCCGGGCTGCGGTTCACCGCGACCGCGGCCCGGCACTTCTCGGGGCGCACCTTCAACCGCAACGACACGCTGTGGGGTTCGTGGGTGGTCGCCGGCGCGCGGCGCAAGGTCTTCTACGCCGGCGACTCCGGCTACTTCCAGGGGTACGCCGGGATCGGCGCCGAGCACGGGCCGTTCGACCTGACGCTGATGCCGATCGGCGCGTACAACTCCGCCTGGCCGGACATTCACATGGACCCGGAAGAGGCGGTGAACGCTCACGTCGACCTCGGCGGCGGGTTGCTGCTGCCCGTGCACTGGGCGACGTTCACGCTGGCGCTGCACCCGTGGGCCGAGCCGGTGGAGCGGCTGTGGCGCGAGGCGAAGGCCCGTGACGTCCGCATCGTGACGCCCCGGCCGGGCGAGACCGTCGACGTCGATGCCGCGCCCGCGGTGGACGGCTGGTGGGAGACCCTGATAAGGGGGTGACGTGGACCTGTCCCAGGCGGTGAGCGAGCTGTACGGCGGCGCGCCGGAAGACTTCGTCGAGGCGCGCAAGCGGCTGGCCGCCGATGCCAAGAAGGCCGGGGACGCCGGCCTGGCCAAGACCATCGGCGCGCTGCGGCGTCCGACCGTCTCGGCGTGGGCGGTGAACCGGCTCGCCCGCGACGCCCCCGACGAACTGGGCGAGCTGCTCGACCTGGGCGCCGAGCTGCGCGCGGCCTGGCAGACGGGCGGGCAGATCGGCGAACTGGACCAGCGGCGCGGCGAACTGGTCGCCCGCCTTGCCCGCACCGCGCACGAACTGGCCGAGCGGGCGGGCCGTCCCCTGCGCGAGGCGGCGGCGCGCGAGGTCGAGGACACCCTGCACGCGGCGACGATGGACGAGGAGGTCGCCGAGGAGGTCCGGCACGGGCGGCTGGCGCAGCCGCGCAGCCACGTCGGCTTCGGGCCTGTCGGGGCACTGCCGGGCATGGCGGCGTCGCGGTCCGGCCGCGCCGCCCCGCCCGCGTCCGGGAAGCGTCCCGCGGGCGATCGCCGCCCCGGCCCCGGGAAGGGCGACGGCGAAGGCGAGGGCGACGGCGAGGGGCCCTCGGCGCCGCGGGAGGCGGGGGAGACCCGCGCGGAGGCGCGGCGCCGTGAGCGTGAGGAGGCCAGGCGCCGGGAGGAGGAAGAGCGGCGCCGAGCGCTGGTGCGACGGGCCGCCGACGCCGCGGCCGCCGCGGAAGAGGCCGCGCGCGTCCTCGGCGAATGGGAGGCGGAGGCCGCCGAGGCCGCCCAGGTATGCACGGCGGCCGGTGAGGACGTCGAACGCCTGCGCCGCGAACTGGAGGCCGCCAGGGAACGCCAGGAGGCGGCGACCAAGCGGCTCGGCGTGGCCGAGCGAGAGCGCGACCGCGCCGCCCGCCGCGCCACCGAGGCCCGCCGCCGCGCCCAACAAGCACAAGCCGCCCTGCACCCCTAAATACCCGCCCAAAAGCCCGCCGTCTGAGCCGATGACCCGAGTGACCATGCCCTTCTCCGCTCATGTGTGCTGGATGTGTCCGGCGCCGGGTCGGCGGGTCGTGGTACGGCGATGGCGGCGCCGTTGTACGGTGCCCGGCCCGGCGAACGTTCGTCGCGCTTGTCCGCCGTCGCGGCGTCGCACTACCTTGCCGGTGTGGACCTGTTCGTACGCTCTTGGGCGGCGTTGCGTACGGCGGTCGCCGAACTGCCGGACGAGGACTTCGTGCGGCCGTCCGGCTGTACCGGCTGGCTCGTGCGCGACCTGGTGTGCCATCTGGTGATCGACGCGCAGGACGTTCTGATCACCCTGGTGACCCCCGCCGACACGGAACCGACCCGCGACGCGGTGACCTACTGGGAGGTCGCTGACACGCCGCCCACCGGTGACGACCCGCTCGACGCGCTGACCGTCCGGCTGGCCGCCGCGTACGAGGAGCCTCGGCTGCTCAAGTTCCACCTGGACGACGTCGGCTCCGCCGCCGGCCGCGCCGCCGGGCTCGCCGACCCGGGCCTGCGGGTCGGGACCCGCGGCGAGGTCCTCACCGCGGGTGACTACCTCTCCGCGTACGTCCTCGAGTGGACGCTGCACCACCTCGACCTGGTCGCGCACCTTCCGGACGCGGCGGACCCGCCCGCCGAGAGCCTCGCCCGGTCCCGCGAGATGCTGGAGACGATCGCGCGGACCGCCTTCCCCGCGTCGTTCACCGACAAGGACGCGCTGCTCGTCGGCACAGGTCGGCGTGCCCCGACCGACGCGGAAAAGGCCGAACTGGGCGAGGCGGCCGGAAGGCTCCCGTTCGTCCTCGGCTGACCGGCCGCACGCCGCCACCCGGAGGACGGCGCCCCGCCCTCCGTCGACCCACCCGTAGCTCGTGCCCCGCGAATATTCGCCCGGCTGAAACGAGCGCGGCCGTCGGTGGGTGGAGACGACGAGATTCGCCGTGAAGCCCGGGAAATCCTGGCTAGGGACGCGGTACCGGGCGGCGGGGGGTGGGGCCGCGCCATTCGATCAGCAGGACTGTGGCGTCGTCCTGTAGTTGCCGGTCGTGGTAGGTCAGCACGCTGCGGATGAGCCGGCGCAGCATCTCCTGCACGGGAAGGTCGTCCATCACGCTGCGGATGACGAAGTCGACGAAGCGGGGAAGCCCGAACTCCTGGCCGTCCCGGTTGCGGGCCTCGGTGATGCCGTCGGTGTAGAGCAGCACCCGGTCGCCCGGCTGCAGCTGCTCCTGGCAGGTCACCAGCGGCAGGCCGAGGTTGAGGCCCAGGGGGTGGGAGGG
This sequence comes from Sphaerisporangium sp. NPDC049457, assembly GCF_055586705.1. Lineage (NCBI taxonomy): Bacteria > Bacillati > Actinomycetota > Actinomycetes > Streptosporangiales > Streptosporangiaceae > Sphaerisporangium > Sphaerisporangium sp. NPDC049457. The sequence continues at coordinate 96,263 of NZ_JBVJHR010000023.1, forward strand.
CTTGCACTCCATCGTGCCCACCCAGTGCCCGTCCCGGAGGAGCACCGGGGGATGGTGGCCGCAGTTGACCCAGGTGAGCAGGCCCGTCGGGATGTCGAGGTTGCCCAGCAGCGCGGTGGCGAAGCGCTCGTCGGCGCCGAACTCCTCCAGCAGGGTGTCCTCGATGGCCTCGGCGGTCGCGGGCAGGGCCTTGCCCTGATGCCGGTTGCTGCGGCAGGCGGCGACGACCAGGGTCGCGGTGAGGCCGGCGGAGGCGTCGTGGCCCATGGCGTCGTAGATCGCCAGGTGCAGGTTGTCGCCCGCGATGCCGTAGTCGAAGGCGTCGCCGCTGATGTCGTAGGCCGGCTCCAGCGCCCCGGCGACCACCACGTTGTCGTTGGCGAAGCTCATCGGCGGCATCAGGTTCCACTGCATCTCCGCCGTGACGCTCATCGGGCGGGTACGCACGAGCCGGGCGTAGGTGTCGCTGTGCGAGCGCTTGCTCACCACCAGCAGCGCCACGGTCGAGGCCAGGCAGCTGATGTCCGAGAGCGTCTGCTCCGTCGTCTCGTCGGCGCTGACGCGCATCACGCCGAGACGCTCGGTGCCGTCGAGCAGGGGCACCCACCACCACTCCGGGCCGCCGCCGTCGTAGTTCTTGGCGAGCACCTGGAGCTGCTGGAACGCCTTGCCCGGCAGGGTGCCCTCGACCGGCAGCTCGACCGGCGGGTCGGCGGGCTGCGGGTGGGCGCCGGCCGGAAGCGGGAGCAGGTGCAGCGTCTCCTGCTGCAGGTCGATCAGATAGACCAGCACATCGCGCAGCCCGGCGAGCGGAGCGTGCTCGGCGAGCAGCTCCGGCAGCCTCTCCAGGGCCGACAGGTGGCCGGCTTCGACCAGTTCGGCCATCAGGTCGGCGGCACCGGCGGAAACCTTCCTCGGCATCACCCGCCCCCTGTCCTCACGCAAGACAAGCCTTACCCGTGTGGAACAGCGAAAGGGGCATGTATGGCAAATCTTGGCCATAGGTATGGGAACACCGCACAGTCGTCCGGGCAGGCGCGTCCGACTCTTACCTCTCGCTAATCCCGTGCTCCGTAGACATGGTGCCGTCGGCCGGGCAACGGGCCCGGGGACGCGAGGAGGAGGACGAAATGACAGTCCGGCGGCTGGCCCTGGTGTTCGCGGCACTACCCGTGCTCGCGCTGGCCGGATGCGGTGGCCAGGCCAAGAGCGCGGGCGTCGCCTCGGCGGACGGCGGGGCCTCGGGGCAGCCCACCGCGACGGCCTCGCCGATGACGTCCAGCGACCCGTTGAAGTTCGCGCAGTGCATGCGCGAGCACGGGATCGACATGAAGGACCCCGTGGACGGCAAGATCATGATCAAGGCCGACAAGGGTCAGCAGGGCAAGATGGAGGCGGCCCAGCAGGCGTGCGCCAAGTACATGCAGGGCGGCAAGCGGATGGACAGGGACGATCCCAAGGCCAGGGACGCGATGCTGGCCTACGCCGGGTGCATGCGCGAGCACGGCATCGACATGCCCGATCCCAAGCCGGGGGAGGGAATGCTCCTGAAGATGCCCGAGAACGGCGGGGCGGCGGCCGAGAAGAAGCTGGAGGACGCGCAGAAGGCGTGTGAGCGGCTCCTGCCGGGCGCGGGCGCCCCACCGCCCGGCGCCGGCGGATGAACGGCTCCGGTCGCGGCGCGCCGGTGGTCACCTCGCGGTGGCGGGGAGGCGGGCCGCGACCGGGGAACGGGCGGCGGTGGGCAGGCGCACGGTGACGACCAGGCCGCCGTCCGGGCGGGGCGCGGCGTCGACCTGGCCGTCGTGCGCGGTGACGATGGCCCGGACGATCGAGAGCCCGAGGCCGGAGCCCTGCGCGGAGCCGACGCGCTCGCGCAGCCGGTGGAACGGCTGGAACAGGTCCTCGACCTCGTAGGACGGGATCACCGGGCCGGTATTCGTCACCTTGACAATGACATTTCCTGACTCGTCGGATACCTCGACCTGCACCATGCCGTCCTTGACGTTGTACTTCAGCGCGTTCTCCACCAGGTTGAACACGCAACGCTCGATGAGCACCGGATCGCCCGCCGCCGTCGCCGGGGACAGGCGGCGCTCCATGGCGATCCGCCGCCGCCGCGCGATCGCCTCCAGCGCCTCCAGCACCCCGAGCGTGACCTCGTCCACCGCCACCGGCTTGCGCGCCACCAGTTCGTGCTCGGACCGGGTGAGCAGCAACAGCCCTTCGATCAGCCGTTCGTGCCGGGCGTTCGTGCCCAGCAGCGCCTTGCCCAGGCGCACGAGGTCCTCGGAGGCGTCCGGCTCCTCCAGCGCCACCTCCAGCAGCGTGCGGTTGATCGCGAGCGGGGTGCGCAGCTCGTGCGAGGCGTTCAGCACGAACCGCCGCTGGGCGTCGAACGCGCGCTGGAGCCGGTCCAGCATGGCGTCGAAGGTGTCGGCGAGCCGCTTGACGTCGTCCCGGGGACCGTCCAGCGCGATGCGCTCGTGCAGGTTGCTCTCCGACAGCCGTTCGGCCGTCTCGGTCACCTGCCGCAGCGGGCGCAGGGCGCGGTCGGCGACGAGATGGCCGAGGATGATCGCCAGCACGCCCACGGCCAGCATGATGAGCGCCGAGTTCTGGAACAGATCGCTGAGCACCTGCTGCCTGCCCTGCTCCACCGCCGCGACGACGTCGCGCTGCACCTTCATCGCGAACACCATGGGCTTCTCCGTCGTTCCGGAGACCGACGGCAGCGGCGGGGCCGACCCCACGAAGAACTCCCGCTCCAGCGCGCGGGCCGTGAGCAGGTACGTCACCCACAGCAGCGTGGTGCCGGCCGCGAAGAACAGGCCGCTGTAGAGGATGGTGAGCCGGGTGCGCAGCCCGACGCCGCTCCACCACGCGTGCAGCCGCGCTCTGATCATCGCTGCCCTCCCAGGCGGTATCCGAGGCCCGGCACGGTCTCGATGACATCCGGTTCGCCCAGCTTCCTGCGCAGGGTGGTGATGGTCACCCGCAACGCCCCCGTCCCCGACTCCACGTTCTCGTCCCATGCCCGCGCCACGAGCTGCCGGGGAGTGACCGCGGCCCCGCCGGCCCGCATCAGCTCCGCCAGCACGGCGAACTCCTTACGGGTGAGCGTCACCGGCGCCCCGTCCCTGTGCACCGCGCGGACCGCCGCGTCCAGCCGCACCCCGGCCCATTCCAGGACGGCCGGACGGGCGGGCGCGGTCCGGCGGGCGAGCGTGCGGATGCGCGCGACCAGTTCGGAGAACGCGAACGGCTTGGTGAGGTAGTCGTCCGCCCCGAGCGAGAGCCCCGCCACCCGGTCGCCCACGCGCCCTGCGGCGGTCAGCATGAGCACCCGGCCGGCCGCCCCGGTCGCGGCCAGCCGGCGGCACACCTCGTCCCCGTGCAGCTCGGGGAGATCGCGGTCGAGCACCACCACGTCGTAGCCGGTGTGGCACAGGCGCTCCAGCGCCTCGGCGCCGTCGTAGACCACGTCGACGGCGATCGCCCGGCGCCGTAGTCCGCGGGCTATGGCGTCGGCGAGTTCGTCCTCGTCCTCGACGACGAGCACACGCATCTCCGATCCCCCTTCCGATGGCCTGCCTGCATGAGACGGCCGACTGCCCAGCGTGCCTCACCGCGCGTTAGCCACCGGTAAGCGCCCGGACCTCGCCCGCCGCGCCGCGTCACCGCTTATCCGCCGCTAATCCGCGCCTGGCTAGAAACCCACCCATGCTGCCGGGCGTGCGTCCCGGAGCACGGAGGTGACACGTTGATGCGAGTTCGGCGCCTGGCCGTCCTGTCGGCCGGGCTGGGGGTGATCGTGATCGCGGCCGGGGCGGCCACCGCCGCCGTGGTGATGAGCTCCGGCGCCGGCGCACCTGCGCCGTCCGCGTCGGCGGCCCGGAACACGGCGGAGATGACCCGCGGCGATCTGGTGGACACGACCTCGGTCGACGGCACGCTGACCTACGCCGGCGAACGGCGGGTCTACGCCGGCGGGGCCGGCACGGTGACGGCCGTCGCCCGGGAGGGGGCCACCGTCACCCGCGGCCACGCGCTGCTCAAGGTGGACCGCAAGCCGCTCGTGCTGATGTACGGCACGATCCCGGTGTACCGGACCATGAGCCGCGGCGTCGTGGACGGACCCGACGTGCGGCAGCTGGAGTCCAACCTCAAGGCGCTCGGCTACGGCGACGACATGACGGTGGACGGGGGGTTCACCTACGCCACCTACCAGGCCGTCCGCGAGTGGCAGGAGGACCGCGGCCTGCCGGAGACCGGCGCGGTGGACGCGAGCCAGGTGGTCTTCCTCCGCGGGCCGGTACGGGTGTCGAACGCCGAGGTCGAGGTCGGCGACGCCGTGGCCCCGGGCAGGCGCGCGCTCACCGTCACCTCCACCCGCCGCACCGTCCACGTGGACCTCGACAGCGGCTACCAGTCCATGGCGAGGAAGGGAGCGGCCGTGACCGTCGAGCTGCCGGGAGGGCGGCGGGTCAAGGGCACGATCAGCGGCGTCGGCACGGTGGCCGAGGCGACCGGGCAGGGCGACCCCGGCGACGACGGCGGAGCCACCATCGACGTCGACATCACGCTGAAGTCGCCGAAGAAGGTCGGCCGGCTCGACCAGGCGCCGGTCACCGTCGACATGGAGAGCGAGCGGGTGAAGGACGTGCTGTCGGTGCCGGTCGAGGCGCTGGTGGCCCTGGCCGAGGGGGGTTTCGGCGTGGAGGTCGTGCAGGGGGGTGCGTCCCGCTACGTCGCGGTCGAGACGGGGGCGTACGGCGGCGGACGGGTCGAGGTCACCGGCCCGGGACTGGCCGAGGGCATGAAGGTCGGGGTGCCGGAGCAGTGACCGCCATCGTCCGGCTCACCGACGTGCGCAAGGTCTACGGCGGGCACGTGGAGGCGCTCCGCGGGGTGAGCCTGGTCATCGAGGAGGGCGAACTGCTCGCCATCGTCGGCCCGTCCGGATCGGGCAAGTCCACCCTCCTCCACATGATCGGCACCCTGGACCGGCCGACGTCGGGAAGCGTCCGCATCGCCGGCCACGAGATCGGCGAGCTGTCGGACCGCGAGCTGTCGGCGCTGCGCGCCCGGTGCCTGGGGTTCGTCTTCCAGCAGTTCCACCTGGCGCCCGGCACCACCGCACTGGACAACGTCGCCGACGGGTCCCTGTACAGCGGCCGGCCGCTGCGCGAGCGGCGGGAACGGGCCGCCGCCGCCCTGGAGCGCGTGGGTCTCGGGCACCGGCTCGGGCACAAGCCGCACCAGCTCTCCGGCGGTGAGCAGCAGCGGGTCGCCGTGGCCCGCGCCGTCGTCGGGGACCCGCCGCTGCTGCTCGCCGACGAACCCACCGGAAACCTGGACTCGGCGGCCGGGGCCGAGGTGCTGGAAATCCTGCGCACTCTGCACGCCTCGGGCACCACCGTGGCGATCATCACCCACGACGCCGACGTCGCGGCGCGGACGCCCCGCAGGGTGCGGGTCAGAGACGGCCTGATCGCCGCCGACGACGGCCCGCCGCCCGCCCACCCACACGACGCCACCGGAACGACCGTACCGACCGGAACGACCGTACCGACCGGAACGACCGGAACGACCGGAACGACCGGAGATCGACGAGAGAGCCCGATGATCAGAGCGACCCCTCCGTGGGAAGTCGAGGGGAGAGCCCGATGACCGTAGCGACCCCTCCGTGGGAGATCGAGGGGAGAGCCCGATGAGCGGCATGACCGCCATGAGGAGCGGCGCCCGCACCGACCGGCTGGCCCCGGCCCGGCTCACGCTCCGCGACGTGCTGCGGGTGGGCGCGGCGGGGCTGCGCACCCGGCCGGCACGGGTGGTGCTGTCGGCGCTCGGCATCGCGATCGGCATCGCCACCATGGTCGCGGTCATCGGCATCTCCGCCTCGTCCAGGGAACAACTGCTGCGCGAGCTGGACCGCCTGGGCACCAACCTGCTCACCGTCGCCCCCGGCCAGACCCTCTTCGGGCACGACGCCAAGCTGCCGAAGGGGGCGCTGGACATGGTGCGCCGCATCGCCCCCGTCACCAAGGCCGGCGCGACGGGACGGCTGGACGCCAGCGTCCGCAGGACCGACCGCATCCCCAAGGAGGTCACCGGAGGCATCGCCGTTCAGGCGGCGGACGAGGGACTGGCCGCGGCGCTGGAGGGCACGGTCCGGCGGGGCGCCTGGCTCAACGCGGCCACCGCGCGCCGGCCCGCCGTGGTGCTCGGCGCGGTCGCCGCGCGGCGGCTGGGCATCGACCGCGCGGGCCCGCAGGTCTGGATCGGCGGCCGCTGGTTCAAGGTGATCGGCATCCTCGACGCGATGCCGCTGGCACCGGAGATCGAGCGCTCGGCCCTGGTCGGCTGGCCCGCGGCCGAGCGTTATCTGGGCTTCGACGGGCACCCGACCACGATCTACGAACGCTCGCCGGACGAGGCCGTGGAGGCGGTCGCCGGCGTGCTGGCGCGCACGGTGAACCCGGAGAACCCCGACGAGGTGCAGGTCAGCAGACCGTCGGACGCCCTGGCGGCCAAGGCGGCGGCATCGGGGGCCTTCACCAACCTGCTGCTCGGCCTCGGCGCCGTGGCGTTGCTGGTGGGCGGGGTCGGCGTGGCCAACACCATGGTCATCTCGGTTCTCGAACGCCGCAGGGAGATCGGCCTGCGCCGGTCGCTCGGGGCGACGCGCGGTCAGGTGCGGCTGCAGTTCCTCACCGAGAGCCTGCTGCTGTCCGTACTCGGCGGGGTGGTCGGCACGGCCCTCGGCGCGGCCGCCACGGCGGCGTACGCCCTGGCCAAGGGATGGCCCGCGGTGGTGCCCCCCTGGGCGGTGGGCGGGGCCCTGCTGGCGACGCTGCTCATCGGCACCCTCGCCGGCATCTATCCGGCGATGCGCGCCGCCCGCCTCCCTCCCACCGTGGCGCTGGCCACCACCTGACGCTCCTGCCCTGGCCGCCGGAAGGTGTCAAACCGCTGTCAGGGGTAGACCTGGACCGGGTACGCATTGGGGTGAGCCCCCGTACGCGGGGGTGGGCCTCCGTCGTCCCGCGTGACCACTCCGGTCAGGACGCGGCGACCCGCGACGGGGACGCGCGCGCCGGATCGGCCGTGCCGAACACGAGGGGAAGCATCGTGACGCAGAAGTTCTCTCTGGTAGCCATGGCCCGCGAGCAACTGGACAAGGCGGTCGAGTCGAGCGGCGGGCACGCGGCCGGCACGGTCGTCGGCGGGCACGAACGCGTACTGCGGCAGACGCTGATGGCCTTCGCCAAGGGTGCGGGGCAGAGCGAGCACCAGGCCAACGGCGAGGCCACCGTCTACGTGCTGTCCGGCCGGGTGCGCATCATCGCCGGCGAGGACTCCTGGGAGATCATGACCGGCGACCTGCTCGTCATCCCCGAAGCCCGCCACCGCCTGGAAGCCCTGGAGGACTCCGCCATCCTCCTCACCGTCGCCCTGCCCCGCTGACTCCACGGCCACCGAACCCCGCCGGCCACATCGTGGCGCCGGCCGGCGGGCTCGGCCGGCGATGAGCGTTGCCACCCAAAACGGTGCCTTCGGCACGCTTTTTTGGGCGGTTCTCGTCTGCCGTCGCTCTCGCCGTCGCGCGGCGCATGTTGTGTCAGCCCTTGATGGCAAGGCCTGGAGGAGCCTTGTGCTCGCGGTGAAGGTCGCCTCTAGGCCCATTGTCACCTGCGGGCTGGGCAGGGATGGGCGGCGTGCCGGTTCGGGGAGCAGCACCGTACAGGTCGTGCATCTGCTTCCCCTTTCTGGTGGTGCCCGGCGACGGTCGCCGGACGACTTGCGGCGGCGGCTCGATGACGCCCGGGGGTAGCGCCACTTCGTGCCGCCGCCGAGGTGCGACGGCGAAGGGGTGGAATTCGTCGCCGCACCGGTTCATGGCCGGCCGGCGGTGTGGCCGATCCGGATATCAGGTGAGCCGGTATGGCGGCCTTTATACGCGGTGCTATTTCCTTGCTCACCTACGTCACCAACGGCGTGATCGCTCAGCTCATGTGCCGGTCATCCGCGCTGTGGAATTGGAGTGGGGCGGCGATGAGTCAGGCATGCTTGTGATTCGGCTCAGGGGCTTTCGCCTCTCGGCTGCGCCGGTCTTGAGAGGTGAGCGGCGTCATGAAGGAAAAGAGCGACGCCAGTGGGCCAGGCTTCTTTCTCCAGGTCTTCCCGCCAAACCCGGTGTTCTATAAATCGCCCGGTACGCACCCTTTTTCGGTGAGGCTTCCGCCGATCGCCCGAGTCGCGTACCTGGCGGTTCGGCGTAAGGCGGTCTCGCCGCCGTCCGGAGGTGCCAGCCCCCAGGGGAGGACCGCAGAGTCGACCCTGTCGCGCTCGTACTCCACTTGGAACCACACGGTCCGGTTGGTCGCGTCCTGGCGTACGCCCCAGCGAGCGGCGAGGATCTGCACGATCTGAAGACCCCGTCCTCCTTCACCGGATTCGTCGTCGTGCGCGTGCGGAACCCATGCGCCGCCCGCGTCCACCACGTCGACATGAATGAAGTCGTAGCAGTCGGCGAGCGCCAGAGTGACTCTGCCGCCGTGCCGATAATCCGAATGGACCACTGAGTTGGTGACGACTTCGGAAACCAGTAGCGTCAAGGTGTCCAGCGCCGTGTGGCCTTCGCCTAATGTCGCCTGTACGAAGTTACGAGCCATCCTGGCCGACTTGGGGTCGCCGGCCAGTTCGATGACGCCTAATAGTCTTCCTGTCCGCATCACGCTCGCCTTTTCGTCCGATCCAGGACTGCGCGTCTTGGAGGCTTCGCCCTATCAGAGTGGCGGCAGAAAGCTACGATCGGGAGCGAATGACGCTTACATGGCTTCACATCTTCCGTGAGCATTCCGGTGAGCGCAGCAATATGTCGGAAATTTGCATGGAAAGGAGTGAGTTGTCCCCACGAATAACGTAGATCCGGGTGAGTCCCCACGCGCCGTCTTCGCCTGCGAACTGCGACGGTATCGTCAGGCGGCCAGGCTTTCTCAACGAGCGCTGGCGTCTCGCATGGGCTTCTCTGACTCGCTGGTCGCCATGGTCGAAACTCTCAGACGCCCGCCGACCGACGACTTCGCCCGCGCATGCGACCGGGCCCTCGGCCTGGACGGCATCATGTTCGGGCTCTACATCGCCACGACGTGGAACCGTGCGCCCGGGCACCTCAGGCCTTGGCTCGAACAAGAGGAAGAGGCCGAAGTGCTTCGCAGTTGGGAGCCCGTCCTCATCCCCGGCCTCCTGCAGACCGAGGCATACGCATATGCGATGTTCTCGACGGCTCCTGGTCTTACTTCTCAGGAGGTGGGGGAACGGCTTGCCAGCCGGATGCAGCGACAGTCGATCCTGCAGAGAGACAAGCCTCCGGCGACCAGCTTCGTCATGGATGAGGGCGTGATTCGACGTCGCGTAGGCAGCGCGGAAGTTCTACGGAAACAGCTACGGTTCCTGCTGGAGGTCGCGCATCAGCCCAAGGTCACCATACAGATCGTGCCCTACGACCCGGGAGAGCATTGTGGGCTGGCTGGTGGGTTCATCATCGCCGAGCGGAACGGATCCGCCTATGCGGCCTATACGGACGCGCAGCCGAACGGGCGAACAATAGAGGACCGGCAGGTCATCGTGGAGCTGACAGCCAGATATGACGCGGTGCGCGCTGAGGCTCTACCGTTTAAACAGTCACTCCGCCTCATACAGGAAGTGGTGAACCAAAGTGGGTGACCTTTGGGGCGCGCAATGGCGCAAGAGCACCTACAGCACAGACAACGGTAACTGTGTCGAGGTCGCGTTGAACGTGCCGGGGATCATCGGGGTGCGGGACAACAAGAGCGCGGCGTCCGGAGCCCTCGTCCTACCACCGGCCGAGTGGTCCACGTTCCTGGGCGCGCTCAAGAACGGAAAAATGATCGCCTGACACCCGCGACCGCGCACGAGACGAAGGAGCCCTGGCTCACCCGGCAGGGCTCCTTTCGCGTTCCAGCGCACTCCCACACCCCTTCACTGGTCCCGCAGCCAACCGGGTCCCGGTCCGCAGTCCTGCTCGTTGTTCTCGCGCACGGTCAGTGCACGCCAAGTACCTCCGAGTCGAGCGGCGGGCACGCGGCCGGCACGGTCGTCGGCGGGCACGAACGCGTACTGCGGCAGACGCTGATGGTCTTCGCCAAGGGTGCAGGGCAGAGCGAACGGTCCGAACAGTCGCTCCGACTCATAGAGGAAGTGGTGCACCAAAGTGGGTGGCCCTTCCTCCGGCTGTTTGAGCATGGCATCCGCTCCGATGGGCACTGAGTCGCTCCGCGTTCGGGCTGGAGGCGAAGGGTCACAGGGAGCGTAGGTAGTCGGTGGCCGCTGATGGGTCGTCCGCGTTGGCGATCAGGCCGATGTATCCGTCCGGGCGTACGAGGATCTGGGCGTCTCGGCCGTACGCGTGGGCCACGTGTCCGGTGTGGTCGACGAGGCCGCCCGGCCCGATCGCGTAGGGCTTGACGATGTCGGCCGTGCGGCCGTCCAGTGCGGGGCGACGGCGTTCGCCGAGGCCGAGCAGGGTGAAATGGGGGCCGCGGAAGAGGTCGAACAGGCGTCTCCGCGCGCCGGTGGACGGGTCGAGGCAGGGAGCGTCCGGTGCCCGGTCGCCCGGGCGAAGTCCGCCGGGTCCACTCGCGGCGTCGTGCGGCAGGTCGCTCCGCCGGCCGGCGGCATGCTGGGACAACCGGCTCCACCGGTATCCGAGCTGGAGCTGGGTGAGTTCGGGCGAGGCCACGGCGTCCACGCCGCCGCCCGATTGCTTGATCGCGGTGAGGACGGCGTCGAGCCGTTCCGAGGTGATGTCGAGCAGTCGGCTCGCGATCGGCAGCCGTTCCTCGTCATAGGTGTCGAGCAGGCCCGGCGTGGCTCGGCCGGTCAGCACGAGGCCGAGTTTCCAGCCGAGGTTGTAGGCGTCCTGGACGCCGGTGTTCATGCCGAGGCCGCCGGCGATCGGATGCACGTGCGCGGCGTCTCCGGCGAGGAACACCCGGCCCACACGGAGCCGGTCGACCATCCGGACGTTGACCCGGTAGCTCGACCGCCAGGTCAGGTCGTGCAGTCGCACGCCCGGGATTCCGGCGACGCGGTCGAATGTCCGCTGGAACGTCGCCAGCGTCGGCTCCAGCGGTGTTCCGTCCGGGGCGAGCTCGTGCGATGCCTGGACCTGGAAGGCCGTCGTGCCGGGTAGCGGGCAGAGCATGATCGCGCCGTCGCCCGCGAACCATTGGTGCCAGGCGTCGCGGCCGAGTCCGTCGACCTCGACATCGCCGACCGCCATGAGCTGGACATCCGGCGTCTCACCATGCAGACGCAGGCCGAGCGACTTGCGGACGGTGCTGCGGCCACCGTCGCAGCCGACCAGGTACCGCGCTCGGATCCGCGTCCCTCCCACGGTCGCGGTCACGCCGTCGGCGTCCTGGCGGAGATCCCGCAGCTCGGCGCCGAGTTCTACGGTGACGCCGGAATCGGCGAGCCGCTCGCGCAGCGTTCGCTCCACCCGCCACTGGGGGATCATCAGGCCGGTCGGGTAGGGGATGTCCGGCGTCGCCACCCGATCGGCCTCCGGGTCGATCTCGGCGACGACCTCCGCGCCTCGGTACTTGCGATGCGGCAGGTGCGTGATCCCGGACTCCAGCAGCCGGTCGACCACGCCGAGGTCGTCGAACACCTCAAGGCTGCGCGGACTCAACCCCTTGCCGCGCGAGCCACGCGGGAACTCGAGAACCCGATCGACGATGCGGACCGTGACGCCACGCCGGGCCAGGTCGCACGCGAGCGTGAGGCCGGTCGGCCCGGCACCCACCACAAGAACATCGGTCTCTGTCACACCGCGCATTGAATCGTTACTCGGTTAAAAAAGCAACCGGGTTACATACGTTACGCTGGACGCATGGTTGAGCCGGTCGGGCTGCGGGCCCGCAAGAAGGCCCGGACCCGCGACGCCATCGCCGACGCGGCGATCTCGCTGTTCCTCGCCCACGGCTTCGACCGCGTGTCCGTCGCCGACATCGCCGCGGCCGCCGAGGTGTCCAAGCCGACCCTCTTCAGATACTTCGCCGCGAAAGAGGATCTGGTCCTGCACCGGATCGCCGATCACCACGGCGAGGCCGCACGGGTGGTGCGCGACCGTCCGGCCGGGACCTCGCCGCTGACCGCGTTGCACCGGCACTTCCGGGCCGGCCTCGACCGCCGCGACCCTGTCACGGGCCTCAACGACCATCCCGAGGTTCTGACGTTCCACCGCCTGGTCTTCAGCACGCCGAGCCTCGCCGGACGCGTCGCCCAGTACGCGCTCGGCAACGAGGAGGCGCTGGCCGCCGCCCTCGGCGGCGACATAACGGCACGACTCCAGGCGGCGCAAGTGATCGCGGTCCAACGGGTGCTCGCCCAGGCCACCTGGCAGAAGCTCGTGGCCGGACGGACCGCCGACGAGGTGCATCCCGAAGCGGTCGCGGACGCCGACCGGGCTTTCGCGCTCCTCCAGAACGGGACCGGCGACGCCGTCGAGGAGCTTAAGTAACGTTCTCCTGGAACGGCCAGGCCAACGGCATGATGCGGGAGATCTCGCGGTAGCGGGTGGAGAGGTCGTACTCGCCGCTTTCTCCGAGACCCACCCAGGGAAAGCGTCGCCGGACGGCTTCGTAGTCGATCGGCTCCTCGTCGCTCATGCCTCCAGCATGGACAGGCGTCCCCGAGCAGTCAGTGAGTGCTTTGTTGCGAAGATTCTTCAACACATGGTCATCATGGCGTCACGTAACGTCAAGCCCATAAGTCTCGCAAGCTGTCGGCTTGCCTGGGGTCGGCGTGCTTCTGGTGGATGTCGTTGCCGTTGAGGTGTGACGCTGGGCTGGGCTGGGCGGGGCCCGCAGGAGGGGTCGTGTTGGGTGGGGTGGGGGTTGGTAGGGTGCTTGGGGAGTTGTGAGGTGTGCCGGGAAGTCTGGTCGGCGGTGTTGTTGGCATTGTCCAGACCGGCTTTCTGGAGGGTTCGCCTGTGATCGCGATCGCGGCCGTCGTGGTGTTCGTGGCCGCTTATGTCCTGATCGCGACCGAGCGCGTCCATCGGACCGCCGCCGCGCTCGGCGGTGCCGCGCTGATGCTGCTGATCCACGCGGTGGACGGCCGTTCTGCGTTCTTCTCCGAGCACTCCGGCATCGACTGGAACGTCATCTTCCTGCTGCTCGGCATGATGGTCATCGTCGGCGTGCTGAAACAGACGGGCGTGTTCGAGTACGTCGCGATCTGGGCGGCCAAACGCGCCCGGGGCCGGCCGTTCCGGCTGATGGTCATGCTGGTGGTGATCACCGCCGTGGCGTCGGCGCTGCTGGACAACGTCACCACGGTGCTGCTGATCGCGCCGGTCACCTTCCTGGTCTGCGACCGGCTGTCGTTGCCGGTGGCGCCGTACCTGATCGCCGAGGTCATGGCGTCCAACATCGGCGGTACCGCCACCCTGGTCGGCGACCCGCCGAACATCATCATCGCCAGCCGGGCCGGGTTCACGTTCAACGACTTCCTGGTGCATCTTGCGCCGTTAGTCGTCGTGCTGCTGGTCGTGTTCATCGGCATGTGCCGGTGGCTGTTCCGGTCCGCGTTCGTGTACGACGCCGAGCGGGCGGCGCAGATCATGAAGCTCAACGAGCGCGAGGCGATCCAGGACCGCCGTCTCCTCGTACAGAGCCTCGCGGTGCTCGCCGTGGTGATCGCCGCGTTCGTCCTGCATCCCGTGCTGCACTACGAGCCCGCGGTCGTCGCCCTGCTGGGCGCCGGTCTGCTCGTCGCCGCGACCAGGGTCACGGTGGAGGAGTCGATCCGCGAGGTCGAGTGGGCCACGCTGGTGTTCTTCATGGGCCTGTTCGTCATGGTGGGCGCCCTGGTGGAGACCGGCGTCATCGGGCAGATCTCGCAGGCGGCGGCCTCGGCCACCGAGGGCAACCTCCTGCCCGCGACGATGGGGCTGCTCGGCGGGTCGGCCGTGCTGTCGGCGATCGTGGACAACATCCCCTACGTGGCCACCATGAGCCCGATCGTCGCCGACCTGGTGCACGCGAGCGGACCGTCCGGCGACGTGCTGTGGTGGGCGCTGGCCCTGGGCGCCGACCTCGGCGGCAACGCGACCGCGGTGGGCGCCTCGGCGAACGTCGTCGTGCTCGGCATCGCGGCCCGCAACGGCGTCCGCATCAGCTTCTGGGAGTTCACCAAGTACGGGCTGGTCGTCACCGTGGTGACGGTGGGGCTGGCGGCTCCGTACCTGTGGCTGCGCTATCTCACCGGTTAGGCTCACACGCAAAGGCGAAGGAGGTCTCCGGTGCACGCGCGCGATCTCGTGTCCGGCTTTCCCACGGTCACGGCGGACACCCCGGCGGTGGAGGCGGCCCGCCTGCTGGCCGAGCACGACCTGCCCGGCCTGATCGTGGTGAACCACGACAGTGACCCGCTGTTCGTGCTGCCCGGCACGCAGGTGCTCAGGCTGGCCGTGCCGCGATACTGCCAGGACGACCCGGCGCTGGCCCGCGTCATCGACGAGAGCCAGGCCGACCTGTTCGTCCGTGCGCTCGGCGGCCGTACGGTGGGCGAGTGCCTGCCCGATCAGCCGCGTGAGCTGCCGATCACCGACCCGGACGCCACGGTGCTGGAGGTGGCCGCCCTGATGGCCCGCACCCGCAGCCCGCTGGTCGCCGTGGTGGACGGCGGCCGGTTGACGGGCGCGATCACCCTCCAGGCGCTGCTCGCCCGCGCGCTGGACGTCTGAGCCGGCGGGCGGTGTCCGGCGGCTCAGGACAGGGTGGCCTCCTCCGGGCTCCAGGTGGCGGGCAGCGGTTCAGGCTCGCGGACGGTCGTCGACAGATGCCGGAACTCGCCGAGCTCGGCCGAGCCGGCGATGGCGGCCATCGCCTCCAGCACGTGCAGGGCGAGCGTCCCGGAGGCGCGGTGCGGCTGGTCGCCGCGCAGCGCCCGCGCCATGTCCAGCACGCCCAGGCCGCGGCCGACCGTGGTGCCCTCGACCGGAAGTTCGCGCCAGTCGTCGTCGCCCGCGGCCCGCACCTTCAGCGGCCCGCCGAAGGTGTTGGGGTCGGGCAGGGCCAGGCTGCCCTCGGTGCCGATGATCTCGATCATCGTCACGTGCGCAGGAGAGTCGAAGCTGAACGTCGTGGACGCGCTGGCCCCGCCGGCGAAGTCGAGCAGCGCCATGACGTGCGTGGGCACCTCCACGGCGAACCGCGTGCCGCCCTTCGGGCCCGAGCCGATCACCCGGTACGGCCGGGCCTGGCGCGCGGTGGCCGCGACCTTGGCCACCGGTCCGAGCATCGCGACCAACGCCGTGAGGTAGTACGGCCCGATGTCGAACAGCGGGCCGGCCCCGCGCTGGAACAGGAACTCGGGATTGGGGTGCCAGGACTCCGGGCCGGGATTCTGCATGACGGCGTTCGCGGCGACCGGCGCGCCGATCAGCCCGGACGCCAGCGCCCGCTGGGCCGACTGCAAACCCGCGCCGAGGAAGGTGTCGGGCGCATTGCCGATGCGCAGCCCCCGCTCGGCCGCCTCGGCCAGGAGTTTCTCGCCTTCCTCGGGGGCCAGGGTCAGCGGCTTCTCCCCGTACACGTGCTTGCCCGCGCGCAGGGCGGCGGTGGCGACGGCGGCGTGCGCGGCGGGGATGGTGAGGTTGACGACGATCTCGACCTCGGGGACGGCGAGGACGGTGTCCACGTCGCCGGACACCGGCACGTCGTACGCGCTCGCCTTCTCCCGCGCCCGCGCGACGTCGAGGTCGGCGACGCCGAGCACCCGCACGTCGGGGAAGGTGGTGAGGTTGCGCAGGTAGGCGTCGCTGATGGCGCCGGCGCCAACGAGGGCGACGCCGACGGGGCCGCCGGTCACGCGCCCTCCAACTGGGTGAGGTAGGCGTGGCTCTCGGCCAGGGCCTCGTAGATGTCGGTGTCGCAGTTGTCCAGCTCGACGATGCGCAGAGGGCCGGGGGCGGCGGCGAGGAAGCCGGGCACCGGCATCACGCCCTTGCCGACGGCGGTGTGCGGGCGGTTCTTGACGCCCGGCCCGTCCTTGACGTGCAGGGCCAGGACGCGGTCGCCGAGCCGTCCGAGCAGCGCGGGAACGTCGGCGCCGCCGACGGCCGCCCAGTAGGTGTCGATCTCCAGGAAGACGCGGGGGGCGAGCATCTCGGCGAGCACCTCGAGGGCGTGGACGCCGTCGATCTTCGGCTCGATCTCCCACCAGTGGTTGTGGTAGCCGAGCCGCATGCCGTGGCGGTCGGCGTGCTCGGCCAGGCCGTTGAGCAGGTCGGCGGCGCGGACGATGCCATCGCGGGTGGTGAAGGACTCCTCCGGGATGCCGCCGGGGATGATGACCAGGTCCGCGCCGATCGTGGCGACGGCCTCCAGGACGGCGTCCGGCTCCTGCGAGAGCAGGGCGTAGGCGTGCGTGGCCGGCACGGTCAGCCCGAGGTCGTCGGCCGTGGCGCGGAAGCCCTTGGGATCGTCGGTGGGATCGTAGGCCTCGACGGCGCCGTACCCGATGTCCGCTATCCGCCGTAACACCTCGTCACGATCGACCTTCATCTGGTCACGAACGGTGTAAAGCTGCACGCCCAGCGGCTTCACCATCGGGAGGGAACCTCCTGGTCCAGGGGGCGGGGTGCTCGCATCGGCACCCCGTACAGGCGGGTGATTGGTACGTAAAGAAGCTAAAACGCCGGTTTTCAAATGACAATGGTTAGTTTTAGCCCTGAACCGGGAAAGCGCCGGTCGTCACGAGGACGACCGGCGCTCGCCGGCCCGAGATCCCATACCCGGCAGACGGTGCCCGAGGCCCCAGATCCCTCAGATGGTGTTCCGAGGCGCCGGATTCGTCAGACGGTGCCCGAGGCGCTCACGGCGGGCTCGCCGGGAGCCTCCTCAAGCGGCGGCGGCAGGGGCCTGCCGCCTCGGCGGCGCTCCCGCCGCGCGCGTGCCTTCTCCTTGCGGTTCTCGGCCATCGTGTACAGCGTCGGCACCAGGACCAGCGTGAGCAGCGTCGAGCTGATCAGGCCGCCGATCACCACGATGGCCAGCGGCCGGGAGATGAACCCGCCCCCTGCGGTGATGCCGAGCGCCATGGGCAGCAGCGCGAAGATCGTGGCCAGCGCCGTCATCAGGATGGGCCGCAGCCGCCGCCGGCCGCCCTCGACGACCGCCTCGTGCAACGGCATGCCCTGTTCGCGGTACTGGTTGACCAGGTCCATCAGGACGATGGCGTTGGTGACCACGATGCCGATGAGCATCAGCATGCCGATCATCGCGGCCAGGCCGAGCGAGGTGTCGGTCACCAGCAGCAGGCCGATGGCGCCGGTGGACGCGAACGGGATCGAGACCAGCAGCAGCAGCGGCTGCACCAGGCTGCGGAACGTCGCCACCATGACGAAGAACACCAGCGCGATGGCGGCCACCAGCGCCAGCCCGAGGTTGCCGAACGCCTCCGCCTGGTCGGCGCTGACGCCGCCGATCTCCCAGGAGGCGCCCGCCGGGAGGCTCACGCCGTCCAGCCGCTTCCTCAGCTCGGCGCTGGTGGCGCCGAGGTCGGTGCCGGTGGCCTTGCCGGACACCGTGGCGCTGCGGTCGCCGTCGATGCGGGTGACCTCGACCGGCCCGTTGACCTGCTTGACCGTCGCGACGTCCCCGAGGGTGACCTTGCCGGCGAGCTTCAGGTCGCGCAGGTCGGTCTGCGACGCGGGTGCGGGTCCGGGCCGGAGCACGACGTCGGCCGTGGTGCCGTCCAGGGCGATCTGGGTGACGGTGGCGCCCTTGAACGCCTGCGCCACCGTCTGCCCGATGGCGATCTCGCTGAGTCCCTTCTCCGCGGCCTTCCTGCGGTCGACCGTGACGTCGATGCGCGGCGCGGTGTCGGCCACGCTGCTGGTCACCTCGGCGACGTCCGGCACCCCGGCCATGGCCTGCTGGACGGTCCGCGCCGCGGAGCGCAGCGTGTCGAGCTCGGCCGCCCGCACGACCACCTGCAGCGAGTTGCCGCCGAAGCCGCCGGCCTGGCCGACGCTCACCTCGCCGATGCCCCGCGTGGCGGCGAGCCGGTCGGTCAGCAGGCGCTCGACCGCGCCCGCGTCGGCGCCCTCGCGCAGCGTCAGGGAGTGACTGGCGCGTGAGGTGCCGCCGCCGCGGCCGCGCCCGCCGAACCCGATGCCACCGCCGCCGCCCACGGTGACCTGGTAGGACTGCACGTCGCTGGTCGCGGCGACGACCTGCTCGACCTTCTTGGCCATGGCGTCGGCCGCCGCGAGCGAGGTGCTCACCGGGAAGGTCTGCCGGATGCTGATGGTGTTCTGGCCGGAGTCCTCGATGAAGCTGGTGCGGATCATCGGCACCAGGCCGAGGGTCCCGACGAAGATGACCAGGGCGACGGCCAGCGTGGTGATCCGGTGCCGGGTGGCGAAGCGGATCACCGGGACGTAGGCCCGCTGGAGCAGGCCGCGGCGCTCCTTCTCGTCCGCCGCCCGCCGGATCGCCTCGACGTCCCCGTCCTTGGGCGCCTTCATGAACCAGTAGGCCAGCACGGGGACGACGGTGAGCGCCACCAGCAGCGAGGCGAGCAGCGCCACCGTCACGGTGATCGCGAACGGGCTGAACAGCTCGCCCACCAGGCCGCCGACGAAGGCGATGGGCAGGAACACCGCGACGGTCGTCAGCGTGGAGGCGGTGACCGCGCCGGCCACCTCGCGCACGCCGTTCCCGACGGCCTGGCGTTTGCCCTCGCCGTACGACAGGTGTCGTTTGATGTTCTCCAGGACCACGATGGAGTCGTCCACCACCCGGCCGATCGCGATGGTGAGCGCGCCGAGGGTCAGCATGTTCAGCGAGTAGTCCTGGATCCACAGGGCGATCAGCGCGATCAGCACCGACAGCGGGATGGACACCGCCGTCACGATCGTGGACCGCAGCGAGAACAGGAACACCAGGATCACCAGTACGGCCATGGCCAGGCCGAGCAGTCCCTCGGTGGTGAGGCTCTCGATCGCCTGCTCCACCGACGGCGCCTGATCGAAGATCACGGTGAAGCGCGCGTCGTCGCCGAGGGCGGTCTCCAGGGCGGGCAGCTTCGCGCGGACGTCGTGCGAGATCGACACCGCGTTGCCGCCGGGCTTCATGGTGACCGCGATGCCGAGGCTGGGCCTGCCGTTGGTGCGGGTCAGCGTGGTGGAGTCGGCCACCCCGAGCTTGACGGTGGCCACGTCGCCGAGCCGGACGGGCTTGGGCCTGGCAGGCGCCTGGGCCTGGGGAGAACGGGCGCCGGTCGCGCCGGCGGATCCGGCCGTCCCCGTGGCGCCCGCCGCTCCGGGTTGACCCTGGCCCGCCGGCCGCTGCCGGCCCTGCCCGGACGCCTGCCCCTGGCCCTGGCCTTGGGCGGTGGCCGGCGGGGTGAGGTAGAGGTCCTTGATGTCCCGCACCGAGCCGAGCTTGGTGCCCACCTGGACGCTGAGGGACTTCTCCGAACGGGTCAGCGTGCCCGCGGGCACCGGGGTGCCGGCCGACTGGACGGCCGTGGCGATCGCCGAGGCGGTCAGCCCGTGCTCGGCCAGCTCGTCCTCGTCGGGCTCGATGGTGATCACTTCGTCGCGGGTGCCGGAGACCGTCACGTCGCGCACCCCTTCGACGCCGCTGAGCGCCGGGACGACGTCGGCCGACAGCCGGTCGGCCAGCCGCCGCTGGTCGCCCGCGGAGGTCGCGGCGAGCTGGATGACCGGCAGGTCGTCGGTGCTGCCCGTGACGACCTGCGGGTCGACCTTGTCGGGCAACTGGGCGGAGACGCGGCCGATGGCCTGTTGGATGCGGTTCTGGGCGGCGTCGATGTCGGTCCCGTAGTCGAACATCACCTGGACGTTCGCGCTGGACTCGCGGGAGGTCGAGTTCACGCCCGTCACGCCGGACAGCCCGCGCACGGCGTCCTCAAGCGGGCGGGTGACGCCGTCCTCGACGATCTGCGGCGCCGCGCCGGGGTACGCGGCGATGATCGACACGGTGGGGAACGAGAGCGACGGCAGCAGCTGCTGCTTCAGCGCCGGGATGGTGTACACGCCGAAGGCGGCCACCACGATCGTGATGAGGGCGACCAGGCCGCGGTTGGCGAGGCTCAGTCTGGCGAGTAACGACATCGGTCCATCTCTTGTCGGATTCGGTGGGGGCGCAGGCCGGTCTCCCGGCCGTACTTCAAGGCTCATCGCCGCCAAGGCGGGGGGAGTCCGCCGCTGGGAGGGTCTTGTCCTACCGCGAACGCCGTAGGCGGCCCGGACGGCTACCGCGCGCGGGGATGCACCAGGCCGGTCTCGTACGCGATCACGACGAGCTGGGCGCGGTCGTGCGCCCCCAGCTTGAGCATCGCCCGGTTGGCGTGCGTCTTGGCGGTCATCCGGCTGATGCCGAGGCGGTCGGCGATCTCGTCGTTGGTCAGGCCGCCGGCGACCAGCGTCATCACCTCGCGTTCGCGGTCGGTGAGCACGGCCAGGTGCTCGGGGGTGTGGTCCGGCCGGGCTCCCGGCGCCGACAGGAAGCGGGCGATGAGCCCCTTGGTCGCGCCGGGGGACAGCAGGGCGTCCCCGCGCGCCACGACGCGGATGGCGTCCTGCAGCTCGTCGGCCTCGACGCTCTTGCCGAGGAACCCGCTGGCCCCCGCGCGCAGCGCGGCGAAGACGTACTCGTCGATCTCGAAGGTGGTCAGCACCAGCACCCGCACCCCCGCGAGGTCGGCGTCGGAGGTGATCGCCTGGGTGGCGGCCAGGCCGTCCATCTCGGGCATCCGGATGTCCATCAGCACCACGTCGGCCCTGGTGGCCCGGGCGAGGCGCACGGCCTCGTGGCCGGTGTCGGCCTCCCCGACCACCTCCAGGTCGGGCGCGGAGTCGACCAGGACGCGAAAGCCCGCCCGAACCAGGGCCTGATCGTCGGCGAGCACGACGCGGACGCTCATACGGCGCTCACCTCCGGCGCCGGCAGGACGGCGTGGACGCGGAACCCGCGGCCGGGGGAGGGGCCGACGCTGAACGTCCCGCCCACCGACAGGGCGCGCTCGCGCATGCCCACCAGCCCGTGCCCGGCGCCGGCCGGACGCGGGCCGCCGTCTCCGGCGGAGGAGCCCCCGGACGAGCCCCCGGAGGAGAGACCGGACGAGAGACCGGACGAGACCCCCGAGAAGGCGTCCGAGGGCGTGGCGCAGCCCCGGCCGTCGTCGACGACCTCGACCGTCAGGTCCCGCTGCCCGTAGGCGACGCGCACCCGGGTGGTGGCGGGCCCCGCGTGCTTGCTGACGTTCGTCAGCGCCTCCTGGACGACGCGGAACGCGGTCAGCTCCACCGGAGAGGGCAGCGGGCGGGGAGTGCCTTCCAGGCGGCACTCCACGTCCAGGCCCGCGGCCGTGAACGAGGTGATCAGCTGCGGCAGGCGGTCGAGGCCGGGAGCCGGTTCCGTGGGCAGTTCCTCGGCGCTGCCCGGCCGGCGCAGCAGGCCCACCGTGGTGCGCAGCTCGTCCAGGGCCTCCCTGCCGGCCTGGCGGATGTGGCCGAGCGCCTCGCGCGCCTGCCGCGGCTGGGCGTCCATGACGTGCGAGGCGACCTGCGCCTGCACGTTGATGATCGCGATGTGGTGGGCGAGCACGTCGTGCAGCTCGCGGGCGATGCGCAGCCGCTCCTCCATGACGCGCCGCTCGGCCTCCTCCTCACGGGTCTGCTCGGCGCGGCGGGCGCGTTCCTCCACGGCGGCGATGTACGCGCGGCGGCTCCGCACGGCCTCGCCGACGGCGATGGCCATGACGATCCACGCGATCTGCCCGGCCACCTGCGGCGTGAACCACGAGTCGCCGGACAGGGCGATGCGGGTGGCGCCCAGGATCAGGGCGGCGATCACCCCGAACGTCCAGGACGCGCGGCGCGGGGTGTGGACGGCGAGGGTGACCAGCGCCACGGCGGCGACCAGGTCGACCGGGCCGCGGGCGCCACCGATGATGAGCTGCGCCATCGAGCCGGCCACGGCCACCGCGGCGACCAGGCGTGGCGAGGCGCGGCGGAACACCAGCACCAGGCACATCACCCCGATGAGCGCCACCGGGACCGGGGTGGGCGGGGGGATCGGGGGGAGGCCGATGCGGGGCCGGTGTCCGGTCGGCGGCCCGAGGACGCTCCCCGCGAACGTCAGGCACGCGATGAAGGTGTCCACCAGGTAAGGATGGGAGGAGACGGCCTCGCGCAGCCGGGTCACGCGACTCACGTCCCCTACGTTATGGCCGCCGCGGCGCGTCCTCCTCGTCCGCGAGGACCGTTCTGCGCTACGGCGATCGCGGTACGCCGGCCGCGAAGGTTTTTTACCCCACCACTGCCTCAGGGTGGAAATCATTCGTCAGGACTTCATAATCGGAGAACGTGATCGGTGCGGAGACCGGGACGGCGGCGGACGAATCCAGGGACCTGCGAACTGCGCGAAAAAATTTCTTGACCCGTTCGTGGACGTGGCTTTCTCCTCCTTGGGTGCAGTGTTGCCGCAGGTCAAACAGTACGGGCAGGTGGTCAGGCGCCTCCCGTTGGCCGACGGTGCGGCCCGTCATCGCCTCCGCGGCGATCCAGCGAGAACGGCGAGTCGTACGGCGACACGTGAGGAGACGACATGGCCGGACCGAAGCGACCCCCCAGCCTGTTCGGCGAGCTGGCCGCGGAATTCGCGGGCACTCTGATTCTGATCCTGATGGGAACGGCCGTCGTGGCGCAGGTCGTCGCGGGCGGCATCGGAGACCACGACAGCATCGCCTGGGCGTGGGGCCTCGGCGTCACCCTGGCCGTCTACACCGCGGGCCGCATCAGCGGCGCCCACCTCAACCCGGCCGTCACCATCGCCCTCGCGGCGTTCAAGGGCTTCGAGTGGCGCAAGGTGCTGCCGTACTCGCTCGCCCAGACCGCCGGCGCGTTCGTGGCCGCGCTCCTGGTCCGGTGGAACTACACCGAAGTGCTCACCAAGGCCGACCCCGGCCTCACGATCAAGACCCAGGGAGTGTTCTCCACGCTGCCCGGCAACGGCACGCTGCCGGTGACCGAGTGGGGCGCCTTCCGCGACCAGGTGATCGGCACGGCCATCCTGCTGTTCCTGGTCCTCGCGGTCACCGACCTGGCCAACAGCGCGCCGGCGGCCAACCTCGCCCCGTTCGTGATCGGCCTCATCGTGGTGGCGATCGGCATGGCGTGGGGCACCAACGCCGGCTACGCGATCAACCCGGCCCGCGACTTCGGGCCGCGCCTCGCCTCGTTCCTGACCGGGTACGAGTCCGCCTGGCGTGATCAGTACGGGAATCTCTACTTCTGGGTGCCCATCGTGGCCCCGGTCATCGGCGGAGTGCTCGGCGCCGGGCTGTACCAGGCGATGATCGCGCGGTTCCTGCCCGCCGAGGGCGAGCCCGAGCCGGGTACCGTGCCCACCGAGGGGGAAGCGTCGGAAGGCGCCCTCGGTCGCGAGCGGCACGACGGTGTGACGCCGTGAACGGCGTGGACGGGATACGGGATGACGCCGTGAACGGCGTGGAAGGTGTGCAGGGCGAAGGCCGCACCGGGCGACCGGCGGGGCCAGTGAAGGAGACGACAATCCATGGCTGACTTCGTCGGCGCGATCGACCAGGGCACGACGAGCACCCGCTTCATGATCTTCGATCACGGCGGCAACGAGATCGCCCGCCACCAGCTGGAACACGAGCAGATCCTCCCGCAGGCGGGGTGGGTCGAGCACAACCCCGTGGAGATCTGGGAGCGCACCCGCGCGGTCGTCGAGACGGCGCTCGGCAAGGCGAACCTCTCGGCGGCCGACCTGGTGGCGCTCGGCGTCACCAACCAGCGCGAGACGGCCGTCGTCTGGAACCGCAGGACCGGCCGGCCCTACTACAACGCCATCGTCTGGCAGGACACCCGCACCGACCGCATCGCGAGCGCCCTGGAACGCGAGGGCAAGGGCGAGGTCATCCGCCGCAAGGCCGGCCTGCCGCCGGCGACCTACTTCTCCGGCGGCAAGATCCAGTGGATCCTCGAGAAGGTCGACGGCGTGCGCGCGGCGGCCGAGGCGGGCGAGGCCGTCTTCGGCAACACCGACACCTGGCTGCTGTGGAACCTCACCGGCGGCCCCGACGGCGGCGTCCACGTCACCGACCCGACCAACGCCAGCCGCACCATGCTCATGAACCTGGAGACCCTCGACTGGGACGACGAGCTGCTGTCGTTCTTCGGCATCCCCCGGGCGATGCTGCCGGAGATCCGCCCGTCCTCCAACCCCGAGCTGTACGGCGTCACCCGCGCCACCGGCCCGCTGCGAGGCGAGGTCCCGCTGTCCGGCGACCTCGGCGACCAGCAGGCGGCCACCGTGGGCCAGGTGTGCTTCGGCGTCGGCGAGGCCAAGAACACCTACGGCACCGGCAACTTCCTGCTGCTCAACACCGGCAACGAGCTCGTGCGCTCGCGGCACGGGCTGCTGACGACCGTCTGCTACCAGTTCGGCCGGGAGAAGCCCGTGTACGCGCTGGAGGGCTCGATCGCCGTGACCGGGTCGGCCGTCCAGTGGCTCCGCGACCAGCTCGGCATCATCTCCGGCGCCGCGCAGAGCGAGCAGCTCGCCCGGCAGGTCGACGACAACGGGGGCGTGTACTTCGTGCCCGCGTTCTCCGGCCTGTTCGCCCCGTACTGGCGCTCCGACGCGCGCGGCGCCATCGTCGGCCTGTCCAGGTACAACACCAACGCCCACATCGCCCGGGCCACCCTGGAGGCGATCTGCTACCAGAGCCGCGACGTCGTCGAGGCGATGGAGAACGACTCGGGCGTCCGCCTGGACGTGCTGCGCGTCGACGGCGGCGTGACGGCGAACGAGCTGTGCATGCAGATCCAGGCCGACATCCTCGGCGTCCCGGTGTCCAAGCCGGTCGTCGCCGAGACCACGGCCCTCGGCGCCGCCTACGCCGCCGGCCTCGCCCTCGGCTTCTGGAACTCCACCGAGGAACTCAAGCAGAACTGGAACGAGGACAGGCGCTGGCACCCCGCCTGGTCCGACGACCAGCGCGAAAAGGGCTACGCCGGCTGGAAGAAGGCCGTCGAACGCACCCTGAACTGGGTCGACGTCGACTGAGGCCCCCGCCTTCCGGCGGGTCCGATCGACCCGCCGGAAGGCACACCCCGCGACCGGCCGAATCGGGTCGTACCGCCATGCCTGCGCCGAGACGGGGTCAGAGGGAGCGGAGGTGGTCGATGGCGGCGCGGGCGGCGGCGCCTATGGCGGCGTCGGCTCTGGGCTGGTGCTGGGCCGTGCCGATCGAGCGGGTGAACACCGCGACCGCGTAGCGGCCGCCGTCGGGGTACTCCACGACGCCGACCTCGTTGCGCAGGGTCGGCAGCGACCCGGTCTTCCCGCTCACCACCACGTCGTCATAGGGGAACCCGGACGCCAGGCGGTGCGGCCACACCTGCAGGCCGAGCAGGCGGCGGATCTCGGCGCAGGCCTCGGGGCCGGCGGCCTCGTCCCGCCAGACCATGCCGAGCAGCCGGGTCATCTCCCGGGGCGTGCTGCGGTTGGTGTGCGCGGGGTCGAGCACCCGCAGGCGCGCCACGTCGCGAGGGTGCAGCGGTCCGTCCAGTCGCCCGGCGTCGGCCTCCAGGGCGGCGAGCATCCCGCGGCAGTCGTGCTCGATGAAGGTGCCCGGGAGCCCGAACCGGCCCAGCATGGCGTTCACCGCATCCAGCCCGACGTGCCGGGCCACGACGTCGGCGGCGGCGTTGTCGCTCACCGCGATCATCAGGTACGCCAGGTCGCGCAGCGAGAGGGTGGCGTCGTCCAGCATGGCGGCCAGCCCCGTGCCGCCCGCCGTCCGGTCGCCGGGCTCCAGCCGGCACGGCCGGGCCGGGTCGAGCAGGCCCGCCTCGGCCTGCCGGTAGAACTCGACGAGCAGGGGGAGCTTGAACACCGACGCGAGCACCACAGGGTCGTCGTCGCCGGCGCCGACCCGCGCCCCGGTGTCCAGGTCGGTCGCGTGCAGGCTGCCGGTGACCGCGGCGGCACGGAAGATCGCCTCAAGGTCAGGGGGCCGGGCCGGGTCGCGCGGGCTCATGCGAGCAGGCCGGACGCCGGGCGCGGCCTGACCGCGCGGGCCGGCGCGGCTCCCTCGTGGACCATCCCGGCATTGTCCCGCAGGACGCGCAGGGCCACCGCGCCGAACTCCTCCATCGCCTCGGACGGGCGCTGCCAGGCCACCGACACCCGCCAGGCCAGCGGATCTCCCAGCAGGGGCCGCCAGGCGACGCCCCGCTGCTCGGTGCGGGGACCGAAGGCCACGGCCGTCCCGGACATGACCAGGCCCAGGGTGAACTGCGGATGCCGGCCGAGGTGCACCTCGGCCGGGACGAACCCGTGGCGGCGGCACTCGGCCAGCGTCTCCTCGTGCAGCCCCGGCTCGCTCTCGCGGGGGAACAGCACCAGGTGGCGCGTCGCCAGGTCGGCCAGGTGCACGGACGAGAACGCCGCCAGCGGGTCGTCCTCGGGGAGGAGCACGCCCGGACGCTGGACGAGCACGGGCCCGAAGCGCAGTCCGGGCGCGCTCACCGGATGGCGGATCACGCTGCCGTCCAGCGCGCCGTCCGCCAGCGCGCCCACCTGGTCGGCCGTGCCCATCTCGGTCAGCGCGAGCCGTACCTCGGGATGGGCTTCCCGGTACCCGGCGAGCAGGGCCGCGATCGCGGATCCGCCCAGGTCGGGAGGGACGCCGATGCGCAGGGTCGCGCCGCCGCCCGCCGGGCGGGCGAGCAGGGCGGGAATCGCGTCCACCCGTTCGACGATGTCGTGGGCGTGGGCGAGCAGCAGTCGCCCGGCTTCGGTCAGCCGCACACTGCGGCTGGAGCGGTCGAACAGGCGCACGCCCAGTTCGTCCTCCAAGCGCTTGATGCGCTGGCTCAGGGGTGGCTGGGCCATGCCGAGCCGCGCCGCCGCGTTGCCGAAGTGGAGTTCCTCGGCGACCACGGTGAAGTAGCGCAGGTGCCGTACCAGGTCCATTATCAGCGACTATATCGTGATTCATATCAATAGGTAGTGATATCAATATTGGACATAACGCTCAGACGTCTGCTGTCCTCCTCTAAGTCGAAGGGGAACGATGAGACGACTGACGTTGGTGACCGCTCTGACGCTGGTGCCGCTGGTCGCGGCGGGCGGCGTGGTGTGGGCGCTGCGCACCGAAGGCTCGGCCGAGGAGACCGCCGCGCGCTATCTGGCCGCCTGGTCGAAGAACGACTACGCCGCGATGCGCGCCCTGGTGGCGGCCCCGCCGGCCGACTTCGAGGGGTGGTACCGGCGCTTCCACGACGACCTGCGCCTGACCTCCGCGCGGTTCACGCCGGGGACCGTCAAGGAGGGCGAAGCGGCGACGACGGTGGACTTCCGCGCCGACCTGCGCGGCCCCGTCGACTTCGGCTACACCGGCCGCCTACGGCTGGTCGAGCGCGACCGCGCCTGGAAGGTGTCCTTCTCGCCCTCGTCCGTCCACGGCGACCTGACGGCCGGCGCGCGCTTCAAGATCACACAGGTGCCGGCCGAGACCGCCCCGATCCTCGCCGCCGACGGCACGCGCATCGACACACCCACGGCACCGGGCTCCGTGCTGCAGATCGTCGACGGGCTCAAGTCCCAGTACGGCGCGCGGCTGAGCGGCAGGCCGTCGGCCCGCGTGGAGATCGTCAAGGGCGGACGCGCGCTCAAGACCGTGGCGAGCGGCAAGGCCGTCGCGGGCACGCCGCTGCGCACCACCATCGACCTGCGGGTCCACCGAGCGGGCGCGGCGGCGCTCGAAGGGGTGGCCAAGCCGGCCTCCCTGGTCGCGCTGCGCCCCTCGACGGGTGAGGTGCTGGCCGCGGTCAACCGGCCGGGAGGCTTCAACCGCGCGCTGCTCGGCGCCTACCCTCCCGGGTCGACGTTCAAGGTGGTGACCGCCTCGGCGCTCATCGCCGGCGGCATGACCCCCGGCGACACCGTCGAGTGCCCGCCCGAGCGGACCATCGGAGGGTTCGCCTTCCACAACGCCGAGTTCCACGACTTCGGGCGGCTGTCGCTGGAGGACGCCTTCGCGCACTCGTGCAACACGACCTTCGGCAGCCTGGCCGTGGACCGGCTCGGCGGCGCCCGGCTCGCCCAGGTGGCGCGCGGCTTCGGGTTCGGCGCGCCGATCACGCCCGGCGTCCCCGCGGTGCGGGCGGACTTCCCCGAGCCCCGCGACGACACCGACCTCGCCTCGGCGGCGATCGGCCAGGGGCGCGTCCTGGCGAGCCCGCTGAACATGGCGGCCGTGGCCGCCGCCATCGCCGACGGCACCTGGCGCCAGCCCCGGCTGGTGCCGCCGTCACTGGTGCCGGCGGGCGGGTCGGCGCCGCGCAGGGTGGAGCGCGCCGTGGTGGACGCCCTGCGCGACCTCATGCCGGCGGTGGTGAGCGAGGGCACCGCGAAGGGCATCGCGTTCCCCGGCGGCACGGCCGGCAAGACCGGCACGGCCGAATACGGGTCGGGCCGCATGCCGCCGACCCACTCGTGGTTCATCGGCTACCGGGGCGACCTGGCGTTCGCGGTCATCGTCGAAGGCGGCGGCACCGGCGCGCAGGTCGCGGCCCCCGTCGCCTCCCGCTTCCTGTCCACCCTCGCCACCACCTGACCACCCCACCCGGGGGACCGGCCCCGTCGGCCTCTTAGGCGGTCCCGTTCCAGGGGCCGGAGTGATGCAAGCGAAAGTCAGGCCGCTGACAGCGGGCTGCAGGCGGCATGCCCGTCAATGGTGGAGCAAGCCCACCGACGTAGCGTCCCGGAGCGCATGGCTCACACCGTCTCGGAGGAGATCCCGATGAACAGCACCATTCGTGCCCTGCTCGGCGCCACCGCCGTCGCCGGCATCGTCGCCCTCGGCGTCCCCGCCCTCGGCACCGCTGCGAACGCGAGCGTCACCGACACGACGTCGGCCGGCGCGGCCTCCTCCAGCGCCCACACTCTCCGGCAGGCCAGGCCCTTCCTGTTCAACTACACCTTCAACGGCCACCTCAAGATCGCCGGCGGCAACTTCACCGTCGGAGGCCGCGTCTACGTGGTCGTCAAGTTCACCACCGGCCGAGTGGCGTTCTCCAGGTGGCAGACCGCGGTCACGCACCCCATCACCCCCGGCGGCGCCGTCTACGTGGAAACGACGATCGCCGCCCCCTGCGCCCCGGGAACGAACGGGTACGCCCGCGGCTACGACGAGGTCACCAAGACCTGGTCCCCCCGCCTCCCCGTCACGATCTGCCAGCGAACCGACTGACCTCCAAGCCGGAGCCCGCAATCGCTTATCGCTCGAATCGAGACCACCCCGCTCCGGAGCGACGCACTGAACTAGTGGTGTAGAGAGCCGCACACGACCAGCCGGACGCATTCCGCGGAAGCGCCTCAGGGGTGCAGGATGTGACCGATAGGGTGCCGGGGTCGGACAAGGAGGGGAAGGGCTGTGGCCGAGTCGGTCCTGGTGCGTTCTGGAGATGCGGAGTTCTTCGTCCACGTGGCCGACTCGACGGGCGTCCGCACCGTCGGACTGGACGACGCCTTCTCCTTCGACGGAGTGCGTGAGACCGTCCAGGCCGTTGCCGAGCACCTCTGTGCCGCGTGGGAGAAGGTCCAGCCGAGCGAGGCGTCCGTCGAGTTCGGGCTGAACCTGACCGCCAAGTCAGGAAAGCTCACAGGGCTGATCGTCGAAGGCGGTGGTGAGGCGTCCCTCAAGGTGACACTCACGTGGAAGAGCGAGAGCTGAGCGTGCGGTGCCGCCTCAGTCCGGCCGGACGGCCCCGGGCGGGGTGGACTCCCGGGCGCTGAGTTCCTACGTCGTCCAGATCGAGACGCGCGACGGTGTGCTCCTCGGCTCGGGTTTCTACGTGAGACAGGATCTCATCCTCACCTGCGCGCACGTCGTCCGTGCCCGTGACGAGGTGGTCGTCCGCACGGCTGACGGCGCACGTGGGCCGGGCGAACCGGTGAGCGTCTCCGCCGCCGCACCCACCCACCCCGGCCTGTGGCCCTACCCCGACATGGCGTTGGTCGAGGTCGGTTCCACGCTGCACCGGCAGCCCGTCCTGCTGGCGACGCAGGACCCGGCGAGCGGCGAGGAATGTCACAGCTGGGGGTTCGCACGGCGTGAGGACGGTGTCGCGCCTGTGGGCTCGCCGGCCACCTTCCTCTTCGAAGGAGTCGAAGGAGACGGTTATCTGCGGCTCAAAGCCGGTCAGGCCGCACCGGGACTCAGCGGAGCCCCGCTGGTGAGCCCCAGCCGCCGCGCGGTGGTGGGAGTCGTCACGGCGTCTCGGCACGTGGACGGCGACCTCGGCGGCTTCGCCGGCCCGATCGCCGCACTCGAGCGCGGTGACGCGATGCCCGGGGGTGATCGGGTCCTGGCGGCCAACCGGGCGCACAACATGCGGGACAGGTCCTGGCATCGCGTGCTGCCGCTGGATGACGTGGGTGTGCTGGACCATCCATGGGCGGACCACGGGTTCGTCCGCTCGCCACGGTCCATCGCCGCGGACCTCCTGCAGGCTGAGTACGGGGTCGTCCCGTTTCTCTTCCATGACGACGTCCTCGCCGATCTGGAGGCGTGGTGCGACGCGCCCGATCCTGTCGCCATCACGGTGGTCAGCGGGCCCGGTGGCGCGGGGAAGACCCGCTTTGCGATCGAGGCGTGCCGGCGGATGTCGAAGCGTGGTTGGGCCACCGGCATGCGCAGGGGCGACAACGACAGCACTCTCGTCGCGCTGGCATTGCCGCGTCTGATCGTCGTCGACTATGCGGAAAGAGTGAGCCCTGCTCAACTGGACGCCCTGCTCAGCGCGCTGCAGCACGGCGCGACCGAGTTCGCCCCCGCGAGACTGCTGTTGATCACGCGTCAGAACGGCAGGCCCGGCCGCGACGTGTTCTCCCAGTGGAAGTACGGCCTGCGGGCTGCCAGGCGGCCGATCTTGGACCGGGCCCGGCACGAGGAGCGGCTGTTGTTCCCGCTCCGGCCGGAGCAGCAGCGGGAACTCTACGCGCTTGCGACGGCCCGCTTCACGGACGTATGGCGCCCTCTGTCGCGTGACGTGGCCGATCGGCCCTCGCTCGGTGACGAGCTGGGCGGCACGTTGCCGCTGGACATCCTGCTCGCAGCGCTCGACCACGTGCTCTCCGGCGCTGTCGGCTCCGAGAGCGACCGAACCCCGGTCGAACGCATCCTGCGGCACGAGGAGGCCCACTGGCTCGCCTCGCCCGACTGCCCGTCCGCGGAGCCGGATGAACTACGGACCTACGTCGCGCTCGCCACCCTCGCGGGTGCCGCCGACGCGACGGAGGCGCACGCACTTCTGGCCGCGGTGCCCGCTCTGGGCTTGGCAGCCGAACACCGGCGACGGGCTAATGTGGTGAGCTGGCTCGCGAGCGTCTACAACGGTCCTGACCTGCTCAATCCACTCCGCCCCGACCGTCTCGGCGAAGCCTTGATCGGCAGAGCGCTCAACGAGCAGCCGGACGGCGGACGAGCCTTGCTCGCTGGCGTGCTGGCTCTTCCGGGCAGTCGGCAGGTCGGCCGTGCCCTCGACGCGCTGACCCGGATCGGCACGGCGAACCCGCACCACTGGGCCACCATCGGCCGCGCCCTCGCGGACCGCCACCAGTCGCTCGTCTCGCGGGCGGAGCGGCGACTGCGGGACCGCGTCGCTCGTCCCGACCCGCTTGACCTCACGGATGATCTCGTCCGGCTGACGCTGACCATCCCGGCCGAGAGGCTCGCCGAGGTGGAACCCGGCGACACGGCTTTCCAGCGTGAGCTCGCGGTGTCCTACGTCAAGCTCGGCGATCTGATGGCGGATCTCGGGCGGGGCGCCGAAGCACGCCGGCTGTACGAACGCGGCCTGGCACTGATCCGGCGGCGCGTTCAGCGCACCGGGAGCGAGCGTCTCCGGCACGCGCGGGACCTGTCGGTCGCCTACGAGCGGCTGGGCGAGCTTGCGGCGGCCGACGGCGCGTATGCGACGGCGCGGGACCTGCTCCTCAGCTCCTTGCGGCAGACGGAGAACCTCCTGCGCGAGGACTTGGACAATCCGCTCTATCTGCGAGACCTTGCCATCACCCACAGCAAGCTGGGTGATCTGGCGGCGGCGACCGCCTCGAACCGCGAGGCGGAATTCCGCTACGGGCAATCGCTGGAGATCCGGGAACGCCTGGCACGCTCGGACGCCGACAGCGACGTGTTCCTGCACGACCTGGCCGTCTCCTACGGAAAACTCGGAGACCTCGCGGCCGATGCGGGGCGCGACGCGAACGCCCAGGACCTCTTCCGGCGATCCTTACGCATTGCCGAGCGCCTGGTGGCGCGGCAGCCCGGTGATCGGGCACATCTGCGGAGCTTGGCCGCCGCCTACGAGCGGCTTGCGGGGCTTGCCCGGCGGGCGGGGCGGATGGAGGAGGCCTCACGGATGCTGGGCGAGGCCGTCGCCGTTCGCAGGACCCTGCACGATCGCGAGCCGGGCCGCGTCGACCTGACCGAGGAGCTCAGCGCAGTCCTCTATCTCGACGCCTGTACCCGAGACGATGCCAGAGGGGTGGCCGGACAAGCCCTGGAGTTGCTCGAGCCGTTCGCGAGGCTCGGCATCCTCAGCTCCTTCGGCCAGGAACTGCTTCTGTGGGCGCGCCGTTCGACCCGTCTCATCTGAGGAACCGCCTTCTCAGCCGCCTGAGCCGTCAGCCCGACCCGGATGAGTCGCCTCCGCTCTCCTGATCGCCAGGTGCGCGTGACCCGGACGGCTCCTCCCGCGAGAGCTTACGGATCAACTCCATGGCGACCGGCATCGGAATGAACCGCAGCAACTCGTTGGCGTCGCCGCCGACGACCTCAGGCACGCCCAGTCGTCTCATCTCACCGAGAAACCGCTCCATCGCCACGTGGTCGGCGCTCAGCAAGTCGATCTGCGCTCGCAGTGCACTCACCTGCTCAAGGTGGTCCTCGCGCTCGGCGCTCCTTCTCGTGAGGTCGGCCCTGGCCTCGTAATTGGCGAAGCTCCGCTCATACTCCAGTTCGTGCAGCCGTTCACGCTGGTAGGCGATCCGGCGGCGGATCGCGTCGAAATCCGGCCCCTCGTGCTGGAACTCCGCCACGGTCGTCCGAAGCGCCTCGACTCCCCATTCGGCCGCGGCCAGCCGCATCCTCGCCTCGAGGTCCAGACGTACCTCCGACTGACGTGCGAAGAAGTCCAGAATGGTCGACGTCCCGCCGAGAGTCTGGAAGTATCCCTCCGCCGTGGCGCCGAGCACCCGCTGGACGAAGCGCCGCACCGGCGCCCGTTCGTCGAACTCGCTCTCCGCGCCGGAGTCGTCGCCGGCGCCGCCGAAGTGGGCGACCAGTCGCGGCGCCGTCTCTTTCGGGATCCTGATGATCTGCGACATCTCACCGCGGAGCCGATGCCCCTCCACGTTGACCGCGATCGGGCCGAGACCCGAGTCGAAGCCCCCGGCGCCGGCCGCCTTACGCGACCATTCGAGGACGAGATCCCTGGTCGGGACCCGGACGACATGGGCGAACCAGGGATTGATCTGGTATACCCCGGGACTCAGGGTCTCCTTTTGAACTCCACGGCGACCTCCACCCGCCAGGAACACCTCTGGCCGCTGGAAGCTCTCATGGCCGGGCACGACCGGGCCGGGCTCCTCGTCCAGCGGCCGGCCACCGTCCAGCACGATGACGACGCCGACCATCCCGACGGGAACGGAGGTCTCCATGAGATCGGCGGCGGTGAGCCCGTGCCCGCCGTCGGTCACGGTGTCGACGGTGATCACGTCGAAGAGCCACGGATTGATGCCGTAGGAAGCACCTCCGGGGAGGATGGCTGGTTGCCGTCCCTGCTGGCCGCCGTCGAGCAGGAAGGCGCGGCCGTCCTGGAAGTGGTCGCATTCGACGTACGTCCCGAGTACCTGATCAGTCCGCCTCAGCCGTCCCTCACGCGCGACGACCAGCCCTATGGTGCCCACCGGTACATGCGTTCGTGGGGCGAATCGCACGGTCGTCACCCAAGGCAGCCGGAAGTACAGGTGGTCAGCGGGTAGAACGGCGGCCTGCTGCCCGGCGGAGCCGTGCACTCGTACCGGGAAGGCGCGATCGTTCTCGCGGAGCCGGCCGATCTTGCGGCTGATCAGACCTATGTGACCGGCCGGGACCGTCACCAGACCTGCCCAGGCGACCACCACGACCGTGACGACCAGCACTGAGACGAGCGCCAGCCACATCCACAACATGCCTGCTCTCCACCTTCCGGCCGAGCGTCCCCGCCCAGAGTACGACTGCTGGCGCGGCGCCGCCCCGGTGCTTCGGGCAAAGCGTCGCGGCCCCACGCCGAGCGCGCACGTCTCAAGGTTGATCTCAAGGTGCTCATCTGGGCGGAGAGAACAAGCTGCTCAGCTCCGACAGACGGCACAGACCTCGATCGGTCAGCCACCACGGCGGTCGTCGACGGTCACGGCCAGGCCAGACCATCCGTCCGCGAGGCTGCGCGGGTGGTCGGCGAGTGGGGCCAGGTGCGCGCCGGGCAGAAAGCGCACGGTCGTCCCCGTGGCGCCATCGCCGGCGACGGGCTCCAGGCCGGTGACGGGGACGCCGTGCTCGTACCGCTGGATCCAGGACCCGTTCAGGCGGCGGTTGGTGTGGACGAGCCACTCGCTGAGCGCGGCGACCACGGACATGCCGCGGCGCGGATGCCCGTCGGGAAGGGGCTTCGCGCCGGGGTCGTCGAAGAAGCGCAGGTCCTTGGACGCCATGACGGGCTTCTTCACCGGCCGCCCCTGCTCATCGAAACGGGTGTCGGTGCCCCGTCCGTCGTCGGCCACGGACACCGAGCCGTCGGCGTGGAGGGTGACGGCGCAGCGTCCGCCACCCGTGCTCGCCGCCTCGTCGGCCGCGTACGCGAGCACTTCGAGAACCAGGTGCCGGACGCCGCCGGGGGCGAACCCGGCCGGGTTCCCCCGAATGTCGCCCAGGTGGCCGAAATCGACGTCGGCCGCCCAGTCATGGGTGGTGTTACGCCAGGACGCCCGGGATGTGCTCACCACAGCACCCTAGTAACGGCTCAGAAGGGTTAGAGCGTCGCCCGCCCCCTCGGACTGCCGCTGGTCGCCTGTGTGATGGCGGCCTCCGTCCAGGACCGCGACGGATCGGGGACCACGCCGACCTCTGCGGCCTTGGCGGGACACGGATCAGCGAACAGGCCCGAAATCGAATCAAGCATTCCGGTTACGCGGGACGTTGAGAGCCGTCCGTGCTTCCTGCATGAATTGGTCGATCAAGTCGCGCCGCGTCTTCAGCGCATTTCGGATTTGTACTGTCACTGCTTGCGCGTCTTCGGGGCGGTGCGTCAAGTCGAACAGCGTGAGGCTCACCAGTTCGGCGTCCTTCAGTGTGAGTCTGTTGGTCGCCACCAAAAGCGCGTCGTCCGTCAGATGGAGCAGCTCGATCTCGCGCTTCGCACGCCAGAGGCGGTCGAGTGCCTGGAGCAGCCCGGCACGTTCATCTGTGGCGAGTGGCGGAATCGCTTCACCAGGATCTACTGCTCCACGATCGGTCACCGTCTGCCCAGGCGGCGGGTCACGCGAGTCCCGAATCACACAACGGTACAGTTTGTCGTCGGCCTGGACGAGCTTGAGGTAGGCCTTCCTTCGGTCTCGCTGCCAACGCCTCAGATCCTCGTTCTGCCAGTTACCCTGCTGAAGCAGTGATTGCCGCCAAGCGCCAACGAGCACCCCGATCACAACGCCGACAAGCCCGACAACGGTCGGCACCAACTGTATCCAGATGGCGACCACCTCCGAGTCCTTCTATAAAACGGGGTCGGGACTCATTCAGGGCACACGAGCCTGAAAACCCTGCGAAACGTCGACGACCGGCGGAAGCCTCGGCGGCAGGTCGACGACGCGTTCCCAGAGGCGGCCCAGCGGGGCGTGCAGCGTGGTGTCTTCGGGCATCGCTCGACCCATCCAACGATTCTCGGCGTACGGACCTCGCTTCATCTTGACTTCGCGGTACGCACATAGATCGTTACATGGCGCTATCGGCCGACGGTCCGCAGGACGGCGTACGCCGGGAGCGCGTGGGGCGGAGGCCCACGCTCAAGCCGCTTGCGCGTGGAGGGCGCCTACTGCTCGGCCCATGCTTGGGCGCGCCGCCCTCACAGGATCGGCGCGCCCCTTGTCGCTTCCTGCTGCTTGTTCGAGCCTGCCGCCGTTCGATGCGGCCTGCTCGGTGCCGGGCTGCTCAGTGGCGGGCTGTTCGGGCGGCCATCATGTCGCGGATGCGGTCGGCGGCTCCTACGAACAGGCCGGCGGCCTTGAGCAGGCCCGGGTTCGGTGGTGTGTGCGGATGCGGGCGGGTGGGCGCGAGCCTCTTCGCCTTCTCCATCTTGGTGCCGAGCTCCATGGCGCGTTCGGGACTGATCACCATGCGCAGCTCGGGCCAGACCTGCTCCTCCTCGTAGGCGATGTGCTCGCGCGCCTCGGCGATGAACTCGGTCAGCATGTCCTCGTACCTGGTGCGGCCGGGTTCGTAGTCGATGAGGTCGTTGAGGGTGTACTTCGCCCGCTGCTCTTGTTTGATCGCGTGTTCGGCCAACTCGTCGCCGTGCGGGACGAGGTTGCGCACCGCCGGCCAGAAGTACTCCTCCTCGACCGCCTCGTGCTTGGACTCCTCGATGATCAGCCGGCGGACCTGCTCCTTGCGCTGACGCATCCGCTCGTGGTCGTCGGCGCTCACCGGAGGCATGTCCTCCAGCTCGGCCATCATCCGCTTGACCTCTTGGTGGTCCCGTTCCAGGAACTCGAAAGCGTTCGCCATGGCTCTGCCTCCCGTGCGATGGCGCATTCCCCTTTGTGGGCGTTGCCCGCGTCGCCGCAGGTAAACATGGGTTTTGGGTATTAGGAGCATTTTGTCGGCCGGTTCCCGTACGCTCCCGGGCATTCGATCAAGGAAGGGACGGCCGGCATGGCGCCGCAGACGACGTATCTGGAGCTCTCCGAGGACGCCGGGAGCGCGCACAAGTTCTACGAGGTGGCCGTGTCGGGCACCCAGGTGACCATCACCTACGGGCGCATCGGCGAGCAGGGCCAGACCAAGGTGTCGGCGTTCACGAGCCCCGAGAAGGCTCAGGCCGCGGCGGCGAAGAAGATCGGGGAGAAGGTCCGCAAGGGGTACGCCCCCGCCGTGCGCGGGGTGCGTTCGCGGCGCGCGGTGACCCGCAGGAGCATCGTGAGCGGCCGCTCCACCGCCAGCCAGGCCCCGGTGCTGTGGCGCTTCGCCAGCGGCGCCGCCGCGTTCGGCATCTTCGTGGACGAGGACCGCTGCTGGGTCGGCAACCAGAACGGCGACGTCTACACCGTCACCCACGGCGGTACGGTGACCGGCCGCTTCCGACTGCCCGACGGCGTCAAGTGCATCGTCGCCGACGACTTCTGGATCTACGCCGGCGCCGACGACGGCAAGGTGTACGACCTGAGCGGCAAGGTGCCGCGGGTGGCCTACGAGATAGCCGAGGACGTCGACATCTACTGGCTGGACATCCACGACGGCGTGCTCGGCGTCTCCGACCGGGCCGGGCGCGTCACGACGATCGACCACGAGGACGAGTTCCAGTGGGCCCGCCTCGGCCAGGGCAGCTCGGCCTGGATGGTGCGCTGTGACCAGGACGCCGTCTACCACGGTGACTCCCACGGCGTGTCCCGCTACGACGCCGCCGACGGCAAGCCGGTGTGGCACACCCGCACCAACGGCCAGGTGCTGTTCGGCTGGCAGGAGACCGACGACGTCTACGCCGGCACCAGCCACAACGAGGTGTACCGGCTCGCCAAGCGGGACGGCGCGCTCGGCGCGATCTACCGCTGCGACGGCGCGGTCTTCTCCTGCGCCGCGGCCCCCGACGGGCGCTTCGTCTTCGCCGGCGACAACCACTCGTCCATCTACTGCTTCGACCGCGACGGCACGCGGCTGTGGAAGCTCGCCACCGGGTGCGGCTCGGCCTACTCCATGCAGTTCCTGGACGACCGCCTGTACATCGTGACCACCAACGGCACCCTGGCCTGCGTGGACGCGAGCGAGGCGGCGATCAGGGCCGCCCAGGCGGGCACCGTCCCCGAGCCGGTCGATGTCAAGGCCGCCACCACCCTGGCCGCGGTCCAGCCGTCCGCCGTGCTGGAGAGCGTCTCCCACGCCGACGGCGGCATCGTCGTCGAGTGCGTCCGCGAGGGCGACCGCCTGCGCGTGCGCGTCGTCAGCCCCGGCTACGACTCGGGGTGGAACGTCCAGTTCCCGAAGACCGTCCGCGAGGCGGGGGCGCGCTACCTGGTAGAGGGCGTCCGCTCCTCCGAGCGCGGCGGCTTCTACCGCGCCTACGGCGACATCCGCCGCCTGCTCTGACCCCGCCCCGCGCCGCTCACGGGCCGGTCACGGCGACACTGCCGTGCCTGCCGGCTCGGGAGCGGTGTGGAGGGCCTGGGCCTGCACGCGCTCGGCCTCGGCCAGGTGCCGGTGCGCGGTGGACAGGATCACGATGCCGAGCACCAGCGTGCCCGCGCCGATGAAGAACGGGACGTGGATGTCGGTGTGCTCGACGAGCTTGCCCGCCGCGAACGGCGCGAGGCCGCCGCCGATGAAGCGGACGAACCCGTACGCGGCCGAGGCGATCGGGCGCTCGACGGGGGAGACCGTCATCACGGCCTGCGTGGTGACGGTGTTGTTCACGCCGATGAAGATCCCGGCGACGATCACCGCGGTTATCAGCACCGGCGGGTGCGTGGTCCAGATGGCGATGACGAGCACGGTCACCGCGAACAGGGCGAGGTTGGCGTAGAGCGTGCGGGCGATGCCGAGGCGCCGCTGCAGCCAGGGCGCGCCGAACACCGAGAACACCGCCACGAGCAGGCCCCAGCCGGTGAAGACGAAGCCGAGCCGGACGGCGTCCAGCCCCATGGGGAAGGGCGCGTATCCGAGGACGGTGAAGAACGCCCAGTTGTAGCAGAGCGCGGTCAGCGACATGGTGAGCAGGCCGCGGTGCCGCAGCGCGCGCAGCGGGTCCAGCAGGCCGGTCCTGCGCGCTGGACGCGGGGTGGGCTCCACCAGCACAACGGTGGCGATCAGGGCGACGGCCATCAGCACCGACACCCCGTAGAACGGGCCGCGCCAGCTCACGTGGCCGAGCAGGCCGCCGAGGAGCGGTCCCACCGCGATGCCGAGGCCCAGTGCGGCCTCGTACAGGATGATCGCGCCCGCGAAGCCGCCGCTGGCCGAGGCCACGATCACGGCGAGCGAGGTGGCGATGAACAGCGCGTTGCCGACGCCCCATCCGGCGCGGAAGCCGACGATGGACCCGATGCTCGGCGAGGCCCCGGCCAGCGCGCTGAACACCACGATGAGCACCAGGCCGGCCATCAGCGTGTACTTGGCGCCGATGCGGCTGGACACCCAGCCGGTGATCAGCATGGCGACGGCCGTGACCACCAGGTAGCTCGTGAAGAGCAGGGTGACCTGGCTCGGGGTGGCGTTCAGCTCGTGGGAGATCGCGGGCAGGATCGGGTCGACCAGCCCGATGCCCATGAACGAGACCACACAGGCGAACGCGACCGCGAACACCGCTTTCGGCTGCCTGAACGGGCTCGCGCTCGCTCCGGCGGACAGACCGCTCATCAATCGTCGCTCCATCTCACAGGTCGCCGGCGCCCGCCGGCGCCGGTTCTCACCGGATGCCGGGGCGCGCAGGCGGTCGATCAGTACTCGGGGGTCATCGCGAGGCGCCGAACCGGTCGTCGGGCGCCAGGCGGGTCAGGTTCTCTATGGCGGGCAGCGCCGCGACGAGCGC
Organism: Sphaerisporangium sp. NPDC049457; assembly: GCF_055586705.1. Taxonomy (NCBI): domain Bacteria; kingdom Bacillati; phylum Actinomycetota; class Actinomycetes; order Streptosporangiales; family Streptosporangiaceae; genus Sphaerisporangium; species Sphaerisporangium sp. NPDC049457. The sequence goes on from NZ_JBVJHR010000023.1 coordinate 136,209, forward strand.
GGCCCGGTCGTCGTCGCCGAGCTGGGGCAGCAGCCGGGCGAGCGCGTCGGCGCGCACCTTCCGCCGCGCGACGAGGGCCGCGCGCCCGGCGTCGGTGATGCCCACCCGCACGACCCGCCGGTCGTCCGGATCGCCGGACCGCTCGACCAGACCGGCCTCCTGCAGCCGGGAGACCAACTGGGTCATCGCCGGCTGGGTGACGCCTTCGCGCGCGGCCAGCTCGGTCAGGCGGCAGGGACCCGCACGATCGAGGGTGGCCAGCGTCGCCGCCGAGGTGAGCGACAGCTCGCCGCGCGCGTTGAGCCGCAGCACCATGCGGGCGAGCCGTTCGAGCGCGGCCGTCACCTCGGTGGCGGGGAAGTCGCGCGTACCGGCCGAAAAATCCATAAGGAACTTATATCAACGCATTATGTATATGACCAGCCGGAGGCACGCTTCGCCTGTGGGGGACGGGAATCCGGCGGTTCGCCTCGACCGCTCGCCTCGCTGGCTCGCGGCGGCCGCTCGCCTCGACGGCCTCTCTCGGCCGCCTCGACGGCTCGTCTCGGCCGCTCACCTCGGTGGGCCGCTTGCCTGGGACGCTTGTCTCGGCGGCCGGAAGCCTAGCGGCGAGGGTGCTTGAACTTGACGTGCCCCATGCCGACACGGCCGCTGACGCGCAGCACCGGCATGCCGGGCTCGGCGGCGGTGCTGATCTTGTTGACCACGTGGCCCATGCCGCTCGTCATGTTCTCCAGCATGACGCCCCATCCCCGGGGCACGATGACGACGATGTTCCCGGCCCCGCACGCGACGTTGAGCAGCACCTCAGGGTAGGGGCAGGTCGCGGCGGTGAAGTCGATCTTCACGTTGCCCCAGGTGCACTCGGCGGAGATGCGCCGGGGGACCGTCCACTGGCCGGCCTGGGTGATGGAACCGGCGCCGGTGCGCAGCACCAGCGGCGCCTCGCCGGAGACCGCCATGGGCGCGCCCGCCGTGATGCGCGGCAGGTCTTCGATCAGCACGTCGAGCTCGGCGTAGGTCCTGGCCGCGTAGGCGCGCCCGAGCCGCTCGTCGAGCTCCTCCAGGGTGATCCGGCCTTCACCGGCGGCGATGCGCAAGCGTTCGGACACGGCCTCCCGATCGGCGTCCGAGGCCCGTACATTCCCGATCGCATCCGTCATATCACCACCGTAGCGAAGGATGCCGATCCGCTGGAGCCTCCGTACGGTAGAGATCGTGGCCAGGGCGCGGGACAGGACGGGCGATTGTGCGGTACGACGGAGAACGTGGCGGATCCTCCTCGCACTACCATCTCGGCTGCCCGGCATCCTATGGGTGTGATCGGCACCGGAACGGTGGAGATGGACGGTTGTGAGCGTCGGCGGTTGCCCCCCGCCGTGCGCCCGTTGTTCGACGACGGCGGCGACGGGCGGACGCTCGCGGTCGAGCTTCCGGCCGGCGAGGTGGTGTGGCCCGACCCCACCTACCTTCGCTTCCCGTCCGCCGCCCGCGGCCGTCCCGCGTTCTGGCTCAGCCAGGCGCCGGTGACGGGGGCCCTCTACGCCCGGCTGCGGGCCGAGCACCCGCACTCGGGGCTGTGGCCGGTGCTGCTGGAGGACTCGGTGCAGCCGTGGTCGGTCGGGCAGATCGCCCCCGACGCCGCCGCCGAGATCGACAACTTCAACGTGGCCGCCTTCATGGAGGAGGTGTGGGCCGACTGGGTCGCACGGGCGGCGGAGGACCAGTTGGAGATCCTCGACCCGTTCGGCCCGCTGTGCCCGGGCCCCGCCGAGGCCGCCGAGCCGAGGGCCGACCCCGGCGCGGTCGCCGACTGGTACGCCGCCACCCTGGCCGCACAGGGGATGCCGGTGGGCCTCGCGGCGGTCGACCGCGGCGCCGACGCCGTCGCCGTCATGGGCTGGCAGGGCGCGCTGCACCACAACGAGTGGAACGTCCCGCTCGCCGCCGTGGTGCGCAGCTGGGAGGACCGCTTCGGCGCGCGGCTGGTCGGCATGGGGTTCAACACGCTGGAGCTCAGCGTGGCGGCGCCTCCCATGGCCGAGCACCACGCCGTCCACGTCGCGGCCGAGCACTGGGCGTTCTGCCCGGACGCCATCGTCCAGGGCGCGGGCACCCTGCTCGACTACGCCGAGACGCTCCTCGGGAAGCACACCTGGTCCTTCTGGTGGGACTGACCGCCGCCTCGTGGTGGACGGCACGCCTGGTACGAAACGGCCGGGCGACCCGTGAGATGATGGGCCCGTGCTTCGCCGGATCGTGTGTGACGTGGTCGACGGGCGGGGCGCAGGCGCCGCCGGCCCGGTGAGCCGTCATGTGCGCGCCGCGCGAGGCCGCGTGGTCGCCCGTCCAACACCAGGAGGTCCGCATGACTGCCGACGCGCTCGAGCCGGAATCCCAGACCCGGGCCGCCGCGACGCCCGCTGACGTCGAGGGGAGCGCCCCGACCCCCGGCGCCGAGACCGGTGAGGCCGGAACCCCGGCCGCGGACGTCCCCGGTCCCGAGACCTCCGACGACGAGCTCAAGCGCAAGTTCCGCGAGGCGCTCGAGCGCAAGCGCCGCAGCCAGGCCGAGTCGAACGGCGGCGGCCGCGGCAAGGACGGCTCCAAGATCCACGGCGCCCACGGGCCCGCCGCCGCCAAGCGGTCCTTCCGCCGCAAGAGCGGCGGCTGACCGCCCCGCCCTCTCGGCCGGCATAGCCGCGACCGAAGGCGGGCACGGCGCACGGCTTCGACAGTAATCACGCTGCCCGGCAAGGCCAAGGTCCCGCCATTGGCGCCGACGTTTTCCGGCTCTTCCAGCAGGTATTTGGGAGCGCTCCCAAACGAGAGGTCCACAAAGGGTGAGATAGGGGCATAACTATCCCCATGGGCCAACATTGCTGCGTATACCACGACAGAACTCCATGGTCCGCCGACCGAAACCGGCGAACAATCTTGTCGCAAGTGATTCACATCACTGACTTATTGCCGTAACGTGTGTGGGAGCGCTCCCACTAAGGAGTTCCCGGTGTCCGTCACCTTCCGCGCGAACTGCACGACCGGACCGGACGTGCTCAGTGGCCTTCCCCTGCGGACGGCCGAATGGATCTTGTCCGCAGAAGCCGAGAGCGTCCGTGCGGCACGCGCGCTGGTCGGCCGAGAGTTGCGTCGATGGGGCACTGCGGGGCTGGTCGACGATTGCCTGCTCATTGTCAGCGAGCTTGTGACCAACGCCATCCAGCATGCCGGCACGGCGTTCTCGCTCAGGCTCGGCAGTGACGGCAAATGGGTGTACGGCGAGGTCTTCGACGCGGGCGACGGGCTGCCCTGCGCGGGACCCGGCGACCTGGACGCCACCTGCGGGAGAGGTCTGCTGATCGTCGGCACGCTCGCCGACGACTGGGGTGTCGTCCAGGCCGAGGGCGGCGGCAAGATCGTCTGGTTCGTCGCCGGGCTGGAGTGCGATCCCCTGAGCTGACCTCGCGGCTCGGGGATCTGTGAGGTCTCGCCGTGGCACGGTGATCACCGGGCGGTGCGTGCTTCGGCGACCGGTACGGCTTGCCGCGAGGCGGCACCCGCATTCGCGCAAGCCGTACCGGTACACATCACCGGCCGCCGCCGGACGTCCGCGTGCCGGGTGTCCCGAACCTCAGCGGAAGGCGTCCAGGCCGGTCACCGCCCGGCCGAGGGTGAGCGCGTGGACCTCCTCGGTGCCCTCGTAGGTGGCGACGGTCTCCAGGTTCACCATGTGACGCATCACCGGGTACTCCAGGGTGATGCCGTTGGCGCCGTGGATGCCGCGCGCGGTGGCGGCCACCCGCTGGGCCGCCCGTACGTTGGCGAGCTTGCCGAAGCTGACGTGCGCGTGGTGGGCGAGCCCGGCGTCCTTGAGCCGCCCGATGCGCAGCGCGGTCATCATGGCGTGGTTGACGTCCACGAGCATGTCGGCGATCTTGCGCTGGGTGAGCTGGAAGCCTCCGATGGGCCGGTCGAACTGCACCCGGCTCTTGGAGTAGTCGATCGAGGCCAGCAGGCAGGTGCGGGCCGCCCCCGCGACGCCCCAGACGATGCCGAACCGCGCCTCCGACAGGCACGACAGCGGGGCCTTGAGGCCCTCCGCGCCCGGCAGCAGCGCCTCCTTGGGCAGCCGCACCCCGTCGAGCACCAGCTCGGAGGTGATCGAGGCGCGCAGCGAGATCTTCTTGTGGATCACATTGGCCGAGAACCCCGGGGCCGACGCCGGCACCAGGAAGCCGCGGATGCCCTCGTCGGTCCTCGCCCACACGATCGCGACGTCGGCCACCGACCCGTTCGTGATCCACATCTTGGTCCCGTCGAGCACCCAGTCGTCGCCGTCGCGGCGCGCGCGGGTGCGCATCGAGCCGGGGTCGCTGCCGGAGTCGGGCTCGGTCAGCCCGAAGCAGCCGAGCGCCTCGCCGGTCGCCATGCGCGGCAGCCACTCGTCCTTCTGCTCGTCGCTCCCATACTTGTGGATCGCCGTCATCGCCAGCGACCCCTGCACCGAGACGAAGCTGCGCAACCCGCTGTCCACGGCCTCCAGCTCGCGGCAGGCCAGGCCGTAGCTCACCGCGTTGGTGCCCGCACAGCCGTACCCGGACAGGTGCATGCCGAAGACGCCGAGCTTGCCCAGGCCGCGGGCCAGCCCGCGCGGGTCGGGGATGGTGCCGGCGTCGAACCAGTCGGCGACGTGGGGGAGGAGCTCGGCGCTTCCGTAGTCGCGCACCGCGTCGCGGATCGCGCGCTCCTCATCGGACAGGTCACGGTCGACGTCGAGGAAGTCATGAGGGTTCATGCGGTCACCGTCATCGGTCGCGGAGGTGCCCGTTTGCGACGCTCCTGCTATCCAGCACCCAATCACAACCGCCCGTCCGCGCAGCAGAGGGGAGGCGCCGGACCCGGCCGCGAATGGCCGGACCCGAACCCGAGCGTGCCGGACCAGGACCCGGACGTGCCGGACCAGGACCCGGACGTGCCGGACCAGGACCCGGACGTGCCGGACCAGGACCTGGACGGCCTGGACGGCCGGACCGGACCTGAAGGCCGGATCCGATCCGGGACGCCGGATCCGGCGTCCCGTCGCGTCAGTCGAGGTCCTGGCGCCGCTTGGCCCTCGGTGAGAGCCGCTTGAGCACGCGGTCGAAGGCGTTGCCGAAGGGGTTCTCCTGGACGAGGTAGGTCCAGGTGGCGGTGGGGCGCTTGAGCCCGCTGTCGGCCGCGTCCAGCCCGTCCGCGGTGATGGTCGCCGCCAGGAACGTCTCGACCGAGCGGCGCTCGACCTCGTCCATCAGATGGCGGTAGGCGGCGACGCCCTCGCGGTGGAACTCGTCCAGGGGCTTGAGCCTGTGGCCGAGCGCCCGCAGGTGGATGCCCTCGCGCACGTCGGACATGAAGCCGAGGTGCTCGGTCCAGCAGCGGTCGAGGTGGAACAGGACGATCTGGCGGGCCGCGTCCTTGAGCACGGGCTCCGCCACCTGCTCGGCGAGCTCCTCCCAGCGCTGCGGGGCCGCCTTGCTCAGGGCGTCGGCCGCGGAGTCGCCCCGCAGCACCTTGTCGCGCTGTTCCAGGACCAGGTCGCGCTGGCGCTCCAGCAGCCGGGTGTAGCGCCAGGTGTTGCGGTGGATCTCCAGGTGGGAGCCCTCGGCGACCCGCTGGGCGTGGCCCACGACGTACCCGGCGCGCTTGTGGTGGACGACCCCGTCGTCCCCGGCGCGCGGCAGGGCCTCGTCGGGGGCGTAGTGGGTGATCAGGGGGTCTTCCAGGCTGACCAGGAACACCGACCCGCCCGGGTCGCCCTGGCGGCCGGCGCGCCCGCGGAGCTGGTCGTCCAGGCGGCTGCTCGCGTGCCTGCCCGAGCCGATGACGTACAGGCCGCCCAGCTCGGCGACGCCCTCGCCGAGGCGGATGTCGGTGCCGCGGCCGGCCATCTGCGTGGACACGGTGATCGCCGAGTGCTCGCCGGCGCGGGCGATGATCGCGGCCTCCTGCGCGTCGTTCTTGGCGTTGAGGACGACGCAGTCGAGGCCCTTGTCGGCCAGGTCGCTCGCGAGACGCTCGGACTCCGACACGTCGAGCGTGCCCACGAGGATCGGCCGGCCGGTGGCGTGGACGCGCCCGATCTCTTCGGCCAGCGCGCGCTCCTTGTCGGCGACCGTGCCGTAGACGCGGTCGGGCTCGTCGATGCGGACGCACGGCTTGTTGGACGGGATGACCGCGACCTTCAGGCCGTAGAACTCCCTGAGCTGCTCCTCGACGGCCACCGCCGTACCCGTCATGCCGCATATTTCGGGGTATCGGCGGATGAGTCCCTGGACGGTGATCGAGTCGAGGATCTCGCCGGTCTCGCTGGCCGGCAGCGCCTCCTTGGCCTCGACGGCCGCCTGCAGCCCGTCGGGCCAGCGCTGCAGCGTCGCCACCCGGCCGCGGGACTGACTGACCAGATGGATGCGCCCGTCGCGGACCAGATAGTCGACGTCGCGGACGAGCAGGGCGTGGGCGTGCAGGGCCAGGTTCACCCGGGTCAGCACGTCCGGCGCCTCGTACAGATTGATGCCGCCCAGGGCCTTCTCGACCGCGTCGGTGCCCTTGGCGGTCAGGAACACGTTGAGTCCCTGGTCGTCCAGCTCGTAGTGGTAGCCGCGCGAGAGCCGCCGGACCAGTTCGGCCATCTCGGGGGCGTCCGCGCCGGGGTCGGCGGCGCCGGCCAGCACGAGCGGCACGCGCGCCTCGTCCACCAGCACAGAGTCGGCCTCGTCGATCAGCGCCACGGACGGCTCGGGGACGACGAGATCGCCGGGCGACGTCGCGACACGGTCGCGCAGCACGTCGAAGCCGATCTCGCTGACCGAGGCGTAGGTGACGTCCTTGGCGTAGGCCTCCCGGCGCTCCTCGCGCGTCGAGGACTGCCCGATCCAGCCCACGGACACGCCGAGGGCCTCGTAGAGCGGCCCCATCCACTCGGCGTCGCGCCGGGCGAGGTAGTCGTTCACCGAGATCACGTGCACGCGCCTGCCCCGCAGGGCGTACCCGGCGGCGGCGATGGCGCCAGAAAGCGTCTTGCCCTCGCCGGTCGCCATCTCGGCGACCTGCCCGGACATCAGCGCGAGCGCGCCGACGAGCTGGACGTCGAACGGCCGCATGCCGAGGGCGCGGCGGGCGGCCTCGCGGGCGATCGCGCAGTATTCGGCCAGGTCGTCCAGGTCAGGGCGGGGAAGGTCGTCCAACGCCTTGACCCGCTCTTCGTGGCCGCGCGCCTGGGTGGCCAGGCGCTGAAAGGGGCCTATATTTGCGCTTCCCGGACGATCCAGGAGATTCTTCATAAATCGCGGTATCGAGGCCACGTCACCTCCAACGCCTCCAACTGTAACCGCGTTCCAGCGCTCGCCCGCCTCAGCCGCTGCGCGCCGTGACGTCCTGCCTCGCCGAGGCCGGGCGGTCGGACAGCGGAACCTCCTTGACGAAGAACGCCAGAACCAGGCCGATCAGGACGAGCGGCACCACGTACAGGAAGATCGGCGGCAGCGCCTGCGCGTACGCACCGGCGACGGCCCGGCGCACCGGCGGCGGCAGGCTGTGCGCCATCTGCGGGGTCATCGCGTTGACGGCGTGCACCGGCAGCCGGGCGCCGTTCGCGGCCAGCGCGTCCGACAGCCGGTGGATGAACACCGAGCCCACCAGCGACGTGCCCAGCGAGGCGCCGGTCTGGCGGAAGTAGTTGACGGCCGAGGTGGCGGCGCCGACGTCGCGGTGGCCGACCGAGTTCTGCACGATCAGCACGAGCGTCTGCATCACCATGCCGAGCCCGAACCCGGTGACGAACATGTAGACGCCGTTGAGCACCATCGAGGAGTCCGCGGTCATCCGCGACAGCAGCGCCAGGCCCGCCGCGAGGATCGCCATGCCGGCGATCGGGAAGACGCGGTAGCGCCCGGTCGCCGAGATGACGCGGCCGGAGCCGATCGAGGTGATCGTCATGCCCGCGACCATGGGAAGCATCAGCAGCCCCGACTGCGTCGCGCTCGCCCCGTTCACCATCTGCAGGAACGTGGGCAGGTAGGCGATGGCGGCGAACATGCCCACGCCGACGAACACCGAGATCGCGGCGGGCAGGGCGAACAGGTTGTTCCTGAACAGGCGCAGCGGGATGATCGGCTCCTCCGCCACCCGCTCGGCCAGCACGAACCCGACCGCGAGCACCACCGCTCCCGCGCCCAGGGCGATGATCGCGGGGGAGGCCCACGCGTACTGCGTGCCGCCCCAGCTCGTCACCAGCACGACGCACGTCGACGCGCCCGCGAGCAGCGCGGTGCCGAGGACGTCCAGCTTCGGCCGCGACCGCGGCTTGGGCAGCTTGAGCACGACGGCGGTGACCGCCAACGCCACCAGCCCGAGCGGCAGGTTGACGTAGAAGCACCAGCGCCAGCTCGTGTGGTCGGTGAAGAAGCCGCCGATGAGCGGGCCGATGACCGACGACAGCCCCCACACCGCGCCGATGACGCCGACGTACCGGCCGCGTTCGCGCGGGGAGACCAGGTCGGCGACGATGGCCTGCACGCCGATCATGAGGCCGCCGCCGCCGAGCCCCTGGAGGGCGCGGAAGGCGATCAGCTCGGGCATGTTCCGCGCCATGCCGCACAGCACCGACCCGACCAGGAAGATGACGATGGCGGCCTGAAAGACGATCTTGCGGCCGATCAGGTCGCCGAGCTTGCCGTAGATGGGCAGGCCGATGGTCGAGGCCAGGATGTAGGCGGTGACGATCCAGCCGATGTGCTCAAGGCCCTTGAGGTCGCCGACGATCGTCGGCAGGGCGGTGGACACGATCGTCTGGTCCAGGGCCGCCAGCAGCAGGGCCACCATCAGACCCGCGAAGACCAGGCGGATCTGCCTACGGCTCAGCCGCGCTGCCTCGGCGCTCATCCCGGCCCCTCTCCCGTGAGGCTGGAGGTCTTTCCAGCCTGTGCATGGTGAAACCTTCGTACCCGCCACACCCGCCGGACGCCGTCACCGCGCGGAGAACCGCCCAGCCCATGGTGCCCCCATCGGCCCATGATCCGCCGTCGAGCCCATGATCCGCTACCAGGCACCTGGTCCGCTACCAGGCACCTGGTCCGTTACCAGGCACCTGGTCCGCTACGGGCACGTGGTCCGCTATCGGGAGGCGCCCCGCGCCGGCCGGTCGTCGCGTGCCTCGCCGGCGGCGAGGAGAGCCACCGAGGCGAGCAGCACGGCCGCGCCCGCCGCCGAGGCGGCCGTCAGGCGCTCGCCGAGCAGCAGCACGCCGATGGCCGTGGCGCCCGCCGGCTCCAGCAGTGCCACCACCGAGGCGGTCGTCGCGCGCACCGACGCCAGCCCGGCGAAGAACAGGCTGTAGGCGAGCGCGGTCGGCATCGCGCCGAGGTAGCCGAGCAGCGCCACCGACGCGGCCGCACCCTCGCTCGGCGCCAGCCCTTCCACGGCGGCCACCGGCAGCAGCAGCACCCCGCCCACCGCGAACCCCCACATGGCCCTCCCGTACGCCTCACCGGCGCCACCGCCGTCCCCGGGCCGGACCACAGTGGTCTCCCCCTGCGCGACCACGGCCCCGGCCCCCAAGCGGCTCGCGACATCCGGGCCGGTTACGCTCCCCCGGCTGGTCACGCCGTCCTGGCCGGTCGCGGCGACACAGCGTGCCGGCGCCTGAGGACGACCCGCGTGCCGCGACTGCAGGGTCACGCCGGCGTAGGCCACGGCCGACACCAGCGCCAGCGCGACGCCGGCCGCCGACGCGCCCGACGGGCCGCCCACCAGCAAGGCCAGGCCTGCCAGAGCCAGCACCATGCTGACCGCGCCCCTGCGGCCGAGCCGCTCCGCGAGCAGCAACCGCGCCCCGAGGGCCACCATCGCCGGGCTGGCGCCCAGCGTGATCACGGTCGCCACGGCCACGCCGCTCGTCGCGACCGCACCGAAGTAGGCCGCCTGCGACACCGCGAGCCCGGTCCCCATGAGCAACAGCCCGGCCCACCCGGCACGGAGCCTCCCGATCGTGGAAACGCCGGACCGGGCGCCGAGCCTGGACAGCGGCGCGGCGGCGAACAGCATCAGGGCGCCGAACACGAAGCGCCAGAACGAGACCGCCAGCGGGCCGAGCCCGCTGAGCTGGTACAGCAGGGCAGCCGCAGGGCCGCCCGTGCCCCAGATGGCGGCGGCGACGGTGACGTACAGCATGCCCCGCCGTACGGAGACGTGCGTCATGAACTCTCTCCAGAGGAGTGGAAACGGAAAAGGCCCCTGAACGCGGGCAGCCGCCACTCACCGAGCCATGCAGACCCGGACAGATGGAGAGAAACCGCCCGCTAGTGGGCGGTCGGCGGAGAAACGATCAAAACGCGACGCATGGCCGTAACATTAGCGCCCAAGCGTGTACCCGTGAATGTCCCTCCTCCCCTTCCCCGGCGCACCGAATTGGGGGATGTTGAGTTGGGCATGTCGTCCAGGGGAGGCGGGCATTGAAGGTCGTGCGCACGGCCGACGGCAGGCGACTCGCGGTGGAGGAGAAGGGGAAGCTTGAGGGCGACCCTGTGTTCCTGCTCCACGGCACGCCGGGAAGCCGGGTGGGCCCATGCCCGCGAGGTTCGGTCCTCTACCGGCTCGGCGTGCGTCTGATCACCTTCGACCGGCCTGGGTACGGGGGATCTGACCGCCTCATCGGCCGCTCGGTGGCCTCGGTGGCCGACGACGTCGCGGCGATCGCCGACGCGCTCGGACTCGACCGATTCTCCGTGGTGGGCCGCTCGGGGGGTGGTCCACACGCCCTGGCCTGCGCCGCGCTGCTGCCCGACCGCGTCATCCGGGCGGCGGTGCTCGTCGGCCTCGCGCCGCGTGCGGCCGAAGGACTCGATTGGTTCGGCGGCATGACGGAGTCCAATATCACGGAGTTCACCGTCGCGCTCGCCGGACGCAGGCGGTTCGCCGACTGGCTCGCTCCCACGGCTCGGGAGATCCGCACCGATCCTGCGGCTCTCATTGCCGGCTTGTACGCCGAGCTTCCCGAGGCGGATCGCCGTATGGTGGCCAACCCCGGAGTACGGGCCATGCTGCTGGAGAATTACACCGAGGCGTTGCGCCACTCGGAGGACGGCTGGATCGACGACGCGATCGCTTTCTGCTCTCCGTGGGGCTTCGATTTGGCCGCCATCAGCGCTCCCACCCTGCTGTGGCACGGAGAGCAAGACCGGTTCTCCCCGATCGGCCATTCCCACTGGCTGGCTGCCCGCATACCCACGGCCACCATACGGGTGGAGCCGGATGCCGCCCACTTCGGCGCACTGGCCGCCCTTCCCGACCTGCTGCCTTGGCTCGTCGGTGACGAGGAGGCCGCCTAGGGGTGTCCAGGGCGGCCTGGCCGCTTTAACCTGGTGGCGCCGCGCCCGTTCAACTGCCTGCGCATCCGGCGTCAGGACACCGCGCTGCGGCCGGCCCCTGTCGCGCTCACCACACGTGAGGTTCGAGGTCGCGGTTGATCCTGCGCCAAGCCGCGAGGTCGGCGATGTGCGGATGGTCGTCGCCGAGGGCGTTGCGCATGGCGTGCAGCACCCGTTCGCGGCGCTGGCGGGCTTCGGCCGTCTGTCCGAGGGCGTTGAGGGTCATGGCCAGGTTGGCCTCGCAGACGAGCGTGTCGGGATGCTCCGAGCCCAGGGTCTCGCGCAGGACCGCCAGCGTGCGCTGATCCGCCGCCTCGGCGGTCTCCAGCTCGCCCAGCTCCGCGAGGCAACTTGCCACATTGATCGACGACAGCAGCGTCATGGGGTGGCTCTTGCCGACCTGTCTCGCCAGGCCGTCGCGAGCCTGCTCGACGAGCCGCCCGGCCTCGGACAGACGGCCCAGCGCCCGCAGGTAGGAGCCGACATTGTTCGCCGCCGCGAGCGTGTACGGGTGTTCTCGGCCGAGGGTGTCCACCAGGTGGTCCATGACGTTGGTGGCTCGTTCGTGGGCGAGAGACGTCTCTCCCATCGTGGCGAGGCAGGAGGCGTACTCCAGCCGGCACAGGAGAGTATCGGGGTGGGTGTCGCCGTAACGTTGGACGTAGCGGTCGTGCACGTCTTCCACCAGCCGCCTGGCCTCCGCCTCCGCGCCGGTCCTGCGCAGCGAGGTGGCCAGGCTCGTGGCGGTGCGCAGAGTGTCGATTGCGCCGTCGCCCAGCACCTTCTGGTACTGCTCGAGACTCATGCGCGTCATAGTGACCGACTCGGAGAGCTCTCCGAGGTCACGCAGGTCGCGGGCGAGGTTGGCGATGGTGTACAGGGCGTCGGGGCGCAGTTCGCGGCTCATCTTGCGGCGCTGGTCGACGGTCTCCTGGTCGAGTTCTCTCGCGCGGGAGAAGCTGCCGGCCAGCCGCAGGCTGACACCCAGGTTGTGCGCGGCCGTCAGCGTGCGCGGATGGTCTTCGCCGAACACCTCTTTGACCTGTTCGTAGGTCTGGTTGTCCCGATCGAGGGCCTCCTGGAACCTGCCGAGGGCCCGTAGATCGGCGGCCAGACCGCCGGCGGTGAGCAGTGTGTACGGATGGTCCTCGCCGAGCTCGCGGGTCTGGTGGGTCAGCACCTCGGTGTCCATGTCGTACGCCTCGGTGTACCGGCCCATTGAGCGCAGGGTGTTGGCCAGGTGGAAGCGCAGGTGTACGGTCTGGCGGTCGCCTCTGCCGAGCTTGGCGCTCCACGCTTCCTCCAGCCGGTGGCCGAGCTCCAGACTATGCTCCAGCTCTCCGCGCCGCCACAGGTAGCGCACCCGGTCGATGAGCAGGCGGCGCGTCGACTCCTCGTCGCAGTCGGCGGCATTGGAGGGGACCAGGTGCGGCCAGATCTCGTCGTAGCGGGGCCAGTTGCTCGGGTCGTCGACGTCGCCGACGCGGGGCCGGGCGGCGACCAAGATGCGGTGGATGTCGTGGATGGTGGTCTCGCGCTCGCGGACTTCCATGCGGTCGCGGACGACGGCCTGGATGAGCCGGTGCACCTGGATGGAGTTGTCGGCGATGTCCACGCGGGCCAAGGCATAGCGGCCGAGCTGCCGGATGGCGGGCGCGAGCATGACCTTCTCGCGCATGGCCTCGTCGTAGGGGACCAGGCAGTCCACCATCGCGTCGCCGTAGAGCATGTCGAGGGAGACCGGCTCGGGACCGAAGAAGGCGAGCAGCTCCAGCAGGCGCACCGAGGCCGGCGAGTGCCTTCTCAGCTGCTCGAACGACACGTTCCACGTGGCGGCGACGGGGGTGGGGTAGTCGGTCGGCTGCTCGCCGAGTTCGAGCATCTCGGTGAGCTGAGCGTCCAGCAGCCCGACGTACTGCTCGGGGGGCATCCCGGTCTGCTCCAGCCAGGCACCGGCCTGCTCGATGGCCAGCGGCAGGTCGCCGAGCGCGTCGGCCACCTTGTCGGCGTCGGCCACGCGCAGCCCCGGCGCGCGGCGGCGCAGGTGCTCGATGCTCTCTTCACGGGTGAAGACGTCGACCTCGAGCGGGGCGGCCACCTGCGACCAGGCGGAGTTGCGCGAGGTGATCAGGATGTGCCCCGAGCCGCTGGGCAGGTAGGGCTCAAGTTCCTTGGGGTCGTCGGCGTTGTCGAAGATGAGCAGCCACCGCGCGTGGGGACGGCCGAGGCGCAGCGCCTCGCGGGCGGCCTCGGCCGCCTCGGCCACCCTCTCGCCGACCCGGACGCCGAGTTTCTCCGCCAGTTCGGCCAACTCGGGATTGATGAGCTCCAGGTGTTCGGCGGCGATCCACCACACCACGTCGTAGTCGGCCATGAACCGGTGGGCGTACTCCAGCGCCACCTGCGTCTTGCCGACGCCGCCCAGCCCGTAGAGCGCCTGGGGGAGGACCACGGTCTTGCTGCCGCCGACGATCTGGTCGCGCAGTTTCTCAAGGACGGCGTTGCGGCCGGTGAAGGCCGCGTTGCGGTTGGGGACGTTCCATACCGGCGGTCGGATGCCGGGGAAGCGGGGCCTCACCGGAGCATCGTCGTCCGCCGGGCTGGAGGCCTGTGGAGGCCGGCCGAGCCCCCGGAACAGGGCCTCGGTGGCTTGAGCCTCGTTGCAGTCGGTGAGGTCGACGGTGGCGCGCTCGCCGAGCGGCGGGGCGACTCGCACATTGGCGACGCGCACCGACATCAGCTTCGGGTGCAGGCCCTTGGCCTTTGCGGCGGCCGAGGGCTGCCGCAGCGCGGCCATCTGCGTGGATCGCATGTACGCGGCCGACACGACGGCGATGACGTGGCTGAAGACATGGCCCTTCTGCGGGGCCGTCGTGCCGGAGGCGTCGGTCAGGTCGCCCTGGCTGTGGCGCACTATGTTGAAGCCGGCCCGTTCCAGCGCGGAGGCGATCCAGTCGGCCCACATGCGGTCCTCGGGCACATAGCTCAGCAGGACGTCGGTGGCGATGGTGGCCGGTCTGCGGACGAACGCCTCGCGGACGCTCAGGCGAAGATCCTCAGGCAACGCGGGTATGGACGCGATCTCACCCTGCGTGATCATGCTGGCCAGCCGCTCGAAGGCGGCCAGCAGGGAGGCGGGCGCCCCCGGAGCGTCGCCGAACGTGGCCAGGGTCTCCTCGTAGGCGTAGAAGGGCTTGTACGGGATCTCGACGGCACTCCAGTAGTGGCGGACCTGATCGGCGGTCATGCCTTGAGGGAAGCCCTCGAATCGGGTACGGGCAAGTTCGCGGCCGGCGTCGAGTCTGTCTTTCTCGCCCTCGTCGATGCGCATAGGGACTGGAAGAATACGGATGTTCCGGTGTGAATAGCGCTCGTTGATGTGATGGGCGACTGCCGAGGCGCCGTCAATGCTCTGGTCGCTGAGGGTGAAGCAAATTACCACCGTGTCGGGCAAGTGGATGGTGCAGATGTCGGCGATGTCGCTCAGCCCGGTCCGGCTGTCGATGAGGATGTAGTCGTAGTGACGCTTCATGTCGGCCCGCAGGGCGTCGAAGTACTGGCCGCCGCCGAGCCTTTCGTAGAAGTTGTCCCAGTCGAAAGAGGAGATCAAAGAGGCGTAATCGCGGTTCTGCCGGCCGGCGGAGACGAAGTCGAGCGTCCCCTCCCCGGGGAAGTCTTCCCAGTTCAAGGACACCGCATGGCGCTGCACCCTCGCGAATTCCAGGTGCCAGTCGCCCCGTCGTGGTATCGGTTGCAGGTTCTCCAACGAGTAATCGTTGATCATGTCGATGATGCCGGCGGTCCCACCGATCTTGTCGGCGTCGAGGAAGGGATGGAAGAACCGGTGCAGGCCGGGCGACTCCAAATCCCAGTCGAGGACCAGCACCCTCTTGCCGTTGCTCGCCAGAATCCATGCCGTGTTGGCCAGCGCCATCGTGCGACCGGTGCCTCCTTTGTAGGAGTAGAAGGTGATGACGTGGCCTTCGGGGGCCTCACTCATGGCCGAGCCTCCGTGTCGTTGCGGTCGTACGGGAACGAGGGGCCTCGCAACCTCGGACGATCCAAGGACGGGCGCTCGGCGGGCGGGTACGTCGGTGCGTGCCTCAGATATTGGTTCATCGCCGCGCGGGCCATTTCGGGAACCGCTCTGCGGAACTGGTCGAAGGTCGCGATGTTGTTCGCCATGGATCGCTGGATGGGGTGTCCCTCGTTGAGCTTGTGCCTGAGTGCTGTTGCGAGATGCCCGTGCAGCCGGTGCTCCGCCTCCGTTGACTGGATGTCCTCTTTGTTCATCGGCGCCACGACGCTGATCCACGGCTTGCGGGCCTCGTCGAGGCGGCGGAGGGACTCTTGAAACTTCTCCGAGGCGGCGGCCCAGGCGTCCACGAGGACCAGTCCGGCGCTCGTCGGCGGATCGTCGCCGAAGAGGTGGTCGTAGTGCTCGTCGAGCGAGCCTATGTCGGCGCGGAAGCCCAGATGGCGCACCAGGTCGGCGGTGTGCTCGGCCAGAGATCTGCCGATGATCGACCGGTAGGGGTTCCACTCTTGGGCGGTGTGCCCGTAGTGGTACGGCTCCCGGCCTTCGGGAAGGTTGTGGATGTCGGGGGCGATCACGGTGATCCTGATGCGGTTGCCGCCGGCCCGGGGCGAGTCCATGGAGCCGAAGGCGCTGCGCAGGGAGTCGTAGTCGGGCGGCTCGCCTGGGATGAGCCGGGTGGAGTGGCCGACCTCGACGATGCGGCGCGCGAGGTTGTAGACCGCCATCTCGTACGCGCTCCGGTACTGCCGGAGTTTCATGATGCCGTAAAAGCCGTGCTCGGTATACTGCGGCCCGAGGCCGGCGTGGTTGAACTGAATCGAGCGGGCCACCTCGGGGAGCTCTTCCGGCGGCACGGGGACCCAGATGGCGGGGATGATTGTCTCGACCCTCTCCCATCCCCGCGCGCGGTGGTAGAGAATGCGTTCGGAAAAGGCCGTCCACTCCTTCCCACACTGCTCGCTTTCGAAGTAGCGTCTGGAGTAGAGAGGGACGAAGACTCTGCAGGTGGCGAGCCCTTCGGTCAGCTTGTCAAGCCAGTGGCCGCCTGAGTCCTGCTCATGATTCATGATTCCGGGCTCGGTGCCGTAGTCCCGACCGCTCAGAACCATCACATGGCGACACAGATCTACGAAAAGCTTCTCCGTCCAGAGGTTGAAGCTGTAGCGATCATTAAGGTCGCGTCCTGGGCTGGGCGCGTGACTGAGGAAAAAATAAGGCCCGGCCTGTGTGGCATATGGCACTTGCAGACCCACCTCCAGCCGGGATGCCTTGTCATATCGGAGTTTGGCTACACGCTACGTCGGACGGTCAAGGGTGGTCAGAGAAGAAGGATCTGCGCCTGCTCTTCTGCGCAGGAAGTGGTAAGTCGGGCTCGGCAATGCACCGACCGGCCGGTGCATCGCCGAAACGGCGCCACCTTAAACAGAGGTAACATGACGATTTGTGGGCGGATGTCATGTTATGGCCTTCGGCGTGCCTTCTTTGAGAAGCGACAGAGGACCCTGCAGTCGGGGACGTGGGATGGACGCCGTTCCCTGAGGGGGGTACACAGGGGCGTGGCGAAGTCGGCGGTTCAGGATCGACCGTGCTGATCTGGCCTGCCCTCCGTGCGGGGGGTCGAGGTAGAGGGTGCCGTCGGGGGGCATGGGCAGGGCTGTTGGAGGGTCCGCGGAGGAATCGGACGAAGTCTCGCCGGGAGTTCGCCATGGCGCAGTCCGGCTCTCTGCGGTTTCCTGGGCGGCGTCGCTCCCTGGCAGCACCATGGCGACCCAGAACTCATAGTGATCGCCACGGGAAGGCGGTGTCGTGGCGTCGTGGAATTGGACGGCTTCCTGGATGGATCCCACCGTTTCCGGCATGGCCTGCTCGCCACCGACCGGGCCGGCAAGGCTGTTTTCCATCGCGAGAAGCGGCATCTCGTCGGCGGGTCGGGATTGCGTTCGTGACTTGGCGAGAGGTAGCGCGGCTACCACGACCGGGTCCGCTGGTATGGAATTGGAGACACAGTCGGAGATCGAGGGCTGGTAGGGGCTCACTCCGCCCGGCACTTCCGCGGGATGAGCTTCGTTCTGACGCCGCTCGGTCGTCGCCGTGATCACAGCGATCCTGAGTGCGTGGCCCTGATCTCGGTCGACGATCCCCGGCGTGAACACGTTACTCAGAGAGATGTAGTCGAGAGGGGGAGAGACTTCCAGAGGGAAGTCGTTCCCCGCCTCGACGATACGGCGCGCCAGGTCGTAGACGACGGCCTGGTAAACATGCCGAGACCGTTTGATATTGATGAGGCCGTAGAACCCGTGCTGGAGGTACTGCGCGTCGAACCCAAAGTCGGTGAATTGGATGTCGCGTGCCACGTCCGGGATCACGTGCAAAGGGACGGGAGTCCAGAGCGCGGGGATGATCAGGCTGCGGCCGTCAACCTGACGGCTAGCCAGAGGAGTCTGCGCGCTGGTGCTCGTCGCCCGATCAGGGGAGATCCGGTGCAGGAAGGCACTCCACTCCCTGCCGCAGTTTTCTCTGGTGAAGTAGAGCCTGGAATAGAGCGGGACGAACACCCGGCAGGTCGCCAGGTTGTACGCGATCTCATCAGACCAGGGCTGGCCCAGACGAAGCCTGCGATCAATGTAACCCGGCGTCCCGCCGTGATCCATTCCGCTGAGCACCATGACATGCCGGGACAGGTCGGTGAACAGCTTCTCGACCCCGTGGTCAGGATCGTAGGAGTCATCTCTGTCGATTCGGGGAGTATGGGCGTAGCTGAGAAAGAAATAGGGCCGGGTGCTATCGCTGTCGCGTGACGTGCTCAATGCCACCTCCGGCCGCGAGACGCCTTGATTGTAAAACGATGCGATGAACCAGGCAATGAGGTGAACAGAGCCCGGAATAGCTCTTCGAGCGGCCTCGCGATACGAGAGGCCAGGGCCGTCGCCCTGCACGGGCAGTGATCTGAAGTCGCTTCGTCCGCCGATCACGAGCAGATGGGTTCGTCAAGCCATGGAAGAGCGGTCTTCCGCATGCCCCTGACGAAGCGCCGTCCCAAACCCGTCAAGGCTTCGCACTCGGTCAGGGAGACGATCGCCTCTGCCACCTGCTCACGGTGCATGCCAAACCGCGAGGCCGCGCGGTGCGCGGCCTCGTTGTGGTCGACCACGCGGCGGGTACGCCAGAAGTCGGTGACGGCCAGATGGGCGTACGTGCCTTGTAGAAGCCCTTCGAGGGGGCGTGGATCCTCACGCCAGGGCGCGTTGTAAAGCCGAGTGTCGTTGTGGTCGTACAGGTGGTGGATGTCCAGGATGGCGCCCATCTTGACGTGCTGGAACTCATGGATCAGCAGCAGCGCCAGCGAGGTCGCGTCCTCCGGGAGCGCGACGGCCACGGCGCCGAAGGCGTCACGGGACGTCGAGCTGATCTCGGAGCCGTCGGGGCTCGGCGCGAGGGGCATGACGACGCTGAGGCCGGCGGCCAGGCCTGGCGCGTAATTCGGATGGTCACGCTGGATGAGCGCCCACGCGTCGGCGAACGTGGAGGTCCAGCGGCCGTACTCCTCGTCGCTCAGGCGCTCGGCGGCGGGCCACTGGTGGCAGTCGCGGTAGAGGTCGACGTCGTCCAGCGCCACGCTCCAGCCTTCGGCGGCCAGGCGGCGCACCGGCCACCAGCCCGGAGTGTCGTCGGGAGCGTCGAGGGCGACCGACATGGCGCCGTCGCCCGTGACGACGCGGAAGCATCGCCGGCCGGTCTCGACGGTGACCTCGCCGGTTCCGGAGACGGCGAGCCGGCCGAGCGACGGCAGATTGAGGGCGCCGTCGCGGACGGGCACCCGCAGCACCGCCCGGACGCCCGCCCGGATCGCGGCGACGGCCGCGATCGCCGACAGGTGGCCGTCGTCGGCTCTGCCCTTCAGGCACAGCCCGGCCCACACGCGCATGTACGGGTGGGCGAGCACGGAGTCGAGGACCGGCCTGGCCTCGCTGTCGATCAGCGTCAACAGCCGCCAGGCGGCGATGGATGCCGACGCGCCGCCCACGCCGGCGAGGAGGGTGCGCTGTATGCTCTGCTGCCCCTCCTCAAGCCTGCTGATCACCCTGGCGTCGCCATGACCGGAGGCCAGTGCGGCGAGGTCGGATGAGGAGATGGCGTGCGTGGTCGCGGTCATCGCGCGCACTTCGCCCTGGATGTGGGTGATCAGCCGCAGCAGACCGTCGCAGTAGACGCTGGGGTTGCCGAACCCGGAGCCGGTGCGATAGCGGTGCGCGTAGAGTCCGCCGCCGCAGGTGGACACCACGGGGCAGCTCTGGCAGTGCTCGGCGAGTGCCGCGAGGCCCGTCTGACGGCCGGTGACGCCGGGGTGGGCGGCGACGGTGTCGAGGGCGTGGCGCTCGACGTCGAAGCCGGTCGCGGGAGCGCCGTCGTATGCGGTCTTGAGCGAGTCGGCCTGCTCGTAGGCCCCGTCGGTCTCGATCACCACGAGGTCGCTGGGCTCGAGCCCGAGCGATTCGGTGAGGCTGCTCCTGTCGCCGAGGGTGCGCAGTACCGACTCGAACATGCGGACGCCCATCGGCCTGCCGTCGGCCAGCCACCGGTCGAAGATCTGCACGAGCCACTCGCCGTACGCCGCCGCGCCGCCCGCGGGGGGCCGGTCCCACGTGGCGTGCGGCAGCAGGAAGTCGACCCGTGGCGGCTCGAGCTCGGCCAGCGCCTCGTAGACCGCGATGGGGTCGTTGGCGACGTCGATGGTGCACAGCAGACCGGAGTACAGGGGGCGGTAGCGCTCTATCAACAGGGCGACGGCTTCGGTCGCCTTGTCGTAGCTGCTGCGGCCGTCGGCGTACCTGCGGTGGCGGTCGTTGGCGACGCGGTCGCCGTCCAGGGAGACGCCGACCTGGATGCCGCGTGCGGCGAACATGTCGCAGAACGCGGCATCGAGTAAGACGCCATTGGTGTGGATCTTGAGATTGAGCGCGCAGACGCCGTCGAGCGAGTGCGTCAACTCGTCGGCGAAGCGGCCGAGCCGTTCGTGCCCGGCCAGCAGTGGCTCGCCGCCGTGCAGGATCACGTCGACGCCGGGCAACCGGTGCCGTCGTGCGTGGTCGGCGATCCTGCGTGCGGCGGACGCCATCGTCGCGTCGGGCATGACCGTAGGCCGTCCCCGCCAGCTTTGATCGGCATGCTCGTAGATGTAGCAGTGATCACAGGCCAGATCGCAGCGGCCGGCGACCTTGATGACGAATTGCCGAAACGGCAGGACGGGCGTGCCCATGAAGTCAGATCGACGAGTTGAAAGCAGCGACGATCACTCCGGACGAGGCACCGGTAACGACCGCGTCGTCGATGATTCCCGTACCGGTTAAAGCGCCGAGAGTGCCAAGCGGGAGACGGCGCACGTCGATCAGGTCGTTCTCGGCTTCGGATTTCAGGTCGTCCGTTACGTCCTTGCTCATGACACCCACCTAGTAGCTGGTTCGACGGGTCGTAGCGATCTGCCGTCTGGTGTGATGGTCGCCCATCGATTCGCCTGCGGAACGATACGTCAGGCGGGCCTGAAGACGACGTCGATCGCTCGTGATTCCAAATGGGATTACACCACTTCGCGAGAGCGAAGAGGGTGACCGAAGGTCGACAGAACCGTCCCTGCTCGCGAACTATGGTAGCGACGCCGGGTTTTCGCCCTGATGAGAGTAAATCAGGCATCATGCCGTGTGTCCTAATACTCCAGTGACCGTTCGTGATCTCGCTGGTTGTGGTGGCATGGGTACGGCCACCGCGTGATCATCAGTGTTTGTGATGACATCCGAAGATCGTG
>NZ_JBVJHR010000024.1:0-156389 GCF_055586705.1 Sphaerisporangium sp. NPDC049457
CACGATCTTCGGATGTCATCACAAACACTGATGATCACGCGGTGGCCGTACCCATGCCACCACAACCAGCGAGATCACGAACGGTCACTGGAGTACTAGCCGGGTCCGTGACGGGCCGGGGCGTCGCTCGCCGTCCACAGGCGGCGAGGTCGTCCACAGGTGGCGAGGTCGTCCACAGGTGGCGAGGTCGTCCACAAGGGAGGCCGTTCTCCTTCGAGGGGCGTGGGGGCCTCATAGAATGACGCGATGACCTCCCTGGTGGACGATGGCCTCCAAGAACCCGACGCGTTGCGGGTGCTCGGCCGCGTGTTCGGCTACGCGTCCTTCCGCGAGGGCCAGCAGGAGATCATCGATCACGTCGTCGCCGGCAACGACGCCCTGGTGCTCATGCCGACCGGCGGCGGAAAGTCACTGTGCTATCAAATCCCCGCGCTCGTCCGGCAGGGCGTCGGCATCGTCGTCTCGCCGCTGATCGCCCTCATGCAAGACCAGGTCCACGCCCTCACGGCGCTCGGCGTCCGGGCGGGGTTCCTCAACTCCACGCAGGACGCCGACGAGCGCCGGCAGGTCGAGACCGCCTTCCTCGCCGGCGAGCTCGACCTGCTCTACCTCGCCCCCGAGCGGTTGCGGGTCGACTCCACGCTGCGGCTGCTCGACCGCGGCGCCATCTCGCTGTTCGCCATCGACGAGGCCCACTGCGTCGCCCAGTGGGGGCACGACTTCCGGCCCGACTACCTCGCGCTGTCCATGCTGCACGAGCGCTGGCCCGACGTGCCGCGCATCGCCCTCACCGCGACCGCCACCCCGGCCACGCACGCCGAGATCGCCGCGCGGCTCAACCTGCGCGACGCCCGCCACTTCGTGGCCAGTTTCGACCGGCCCAACATCCAGTACCGCATCGTCCCCAAGAGCGACCCCAAGCGGCAGCTCCTGCAGTTCCTGCGCACCGAGCACCCCGGCGACGCCGGCATCGTCTACTGCCTGTCGCGGGCCTCGGTCGAGAAGACCGCCGAGTTCCTGGTCGCCAACGGCATCGCCGCCCTGCCCTACCACGCCGGGCTCGACGCGCGCACCCGCGCCGGCAACCAGTCGCGCTTCCTGCGCGAGGACGGCCTGGTCATGGTCGCCACCATCGCCTTCGGCATGGGCATCGACAAGCCCGACGTGCGGTTCGTCGCCCATCTCGACCTGCCCAAGTCCGTCGAGGGCTACTACCAGGAGACCGGCCGCGCCGGGCGTGACGGCCTGCCCTCCACCGCCTGGCTCGCCTACGGCCTCCAGGACGTCGTCCAGCAGCGCAAGATGATCGACACCTCCGAGGGGGACGACGCCCACCGCCGCCGCCTCGCCGCGCACCTCGACGCCATGCTCGCGCTGTGCGAGACGGTGGAGTGCCGCCGCACCCGCCTGCTCGACTACTTCGGCCAGCAGAGCGCCGCCCCCTGCGGCAACTGCGACACCTGCCTGACCCCGCCCGAGTCCTGGGACGGCACCATCGCCGCCCAGAAGCTCCTGTCCACCGTCGTGCGCCTCGCCCGCGAGCGCCGCCAGAAGTTCGGCGCCGGCCAGATCATCGACATCCTGCTCGGCCGCATGACCCCCAAGGTCGTCCAGCACGGGCACGATTCGCTCACCGTGTTCGGCGTCGGCACCGAGCTGGGCGAGGCCGAGTGGCGGGCCGTGGTGCGTCAGTTGCTCGCCCAGGGTCTTCTGGCGGTCGAAGGCGACTACGGCACCCTCGTGCTGACCGATGAGAGCGGCGAGGTGCTGGGCCGCCGCCGCCAGGTGCCGATGCGCCGCGATCCCGAACGCCCCGCCCGCGCCGCGGCGAAGGCCGCCAAGACCGCCAAGGGCGCCCCCGCCGAGCTGCCCGAGGAGGCCGTGCCCGTCTTCGAGCGGCTGCGCGCCTGGCGCGCGGCCACCGCGAAGGAGCAGGGCGTGCCCGCCTACGTCATCTTCCACGACGCGACACTGCGCGAGATCGCGACCCTGATGCCGTCGTCCCTGGACGAGCTCGGCAAGGTGAGCGGCGTAGGCGAGAACAAACTGGCCAAGTACGGCGAGGCCATCCTGGAAACCCTCAGCGCTTAGCCCGGTGTCCACACCCCTGCACCGGGTGCTTGCCCATCTGGGCCAGGGCCGCTGGGGAGGCCGCCCTGGCCGGGTGGGTCAGACGATCTTGGTCCAGCTGTGGCCGATGAGGTTGTCCCTGGTCACCTCGTCGAGGTAGTCGCGCACGCTGCCGCCGCCGAGGCTGACCGGCGCCCAGTAGTGCCCCGCCCGGTACTTGCCGCGGTAACTCGACCTGATCCAGACATTGAACGACATGGTGATCTTGCTGTGGTTGAGCGAGCGCACCACGCAGTAGATGCTGTAGTTGCCGGCCGCGTTGCGCTTCTGCGTGCCACAGGAGGCGCCGCGCGGCTTTGTCACGAAACGCACCTTGGATACGATGCCGCGCGGCAGGTCGGTGGCGAGGACCAGCCGTTCGTCGTCAATTTCATTCGGATTCGTAACCTTGAAGGTATAGCGAGCGGGCCATCCCCTTCGTATCGCCTTGGGATACGACACCGTCACACGCGACCTGAGCTGCGCGGCCGTCTCCGTGGTCGTCCGTGCGGCCGACGACGCGGTGGACGCGGTGGACGCGGTGGTGGCGGCCTGGGCGCTTTGCGGCGCCAGCAGGAAAAGCCCGCTGGTAAAGGCGACGGGCACGAGAAGTTTGCGCATGAATGCTACTCCAGGAGGGACGCCGAAACGCTATGCACGGTGTATAACGAGCATAAGTTGCGGAGGTTCCCGGAACACCACATTTTTTTCGCACTCCGGATTCGGCCTGGTGAAGGCCGTCCGGCCGCTGAACGACCCGGTGAAGGCCGCCGCCCGCCGCCCGCCGACGGGCGGCGGGGTCACGGACGGTCGGAGGACGATCGTCCCGCCTCGACCGGTGCGGCGGTGCTCCGCGCCCAGGGCAGCGCGGGCAGGCCGTGCCGGGTGCGCAGGAACATCCAGAACAACGGCGCGGCGACCAGGACGCCGACGAGCACCCAGACGGTGGCCGAGGTCGAGACGTCGAACATCTTCAGCGCCGAGGCGAGCAGCACGAATGCCAGCGCGCGGCGGATCAGCCCGCCAGGGGCCCGGGAGGAGATGCGCGAGCCGATGTACACCCCGGGGATCGACCCGGCCAGCAGCGCGACCGTGACCGAGAGTTTGAAGTCACCGAACAGCAGGTGACCGAGCGCCGCCGACATGACCAGGGGCACCGCCTGCACCAGGTCGGTGCCCACGAGCTGGTTGGCCTTCAGCATCGGGTAGACCGCGAGCAGCGCCACGATGATCAGCGAGCCGGAGCCGACCGAGGTCATCCCGACCACCAGCCCGCCGATGACGCCGATCACGACGGTGGGCAGGGGACGCACCGGGACGGCCGGGGGCGGCGCGGTCGCGGCCGGCTCGCCCGGTTGGGCGGTGCGCCTGCCGGTGGCCGGGGTGCGGCGCTCGGCCCGGTCCCGCATCGCGAGGTAGCCCCGCACGGCCAGGCCGGCCGCGGCGATCAGCAGCGCGCCGCCCAGCGCCTTCTGGATCACGGCCTGGACGTCTTCGCCGTCGCCGAGCGCCTTGGCGATCAGCACGCCGCCGAACGCCGCAGGGACCGAGCCCACGCACAACCAGCCCACCAGCCTGAGGTGGACGGTCCCTCTGCGCAGATGGACCAGACTGCCGACCGGCTTCATCACCGCCGCCGCCACCAGGTCGCTGGAGACGGCCGCCAGCGGCGGGACCCCGAAGAACGTCACGAGCATGGGCGTCATGAGCGCGCCGCCGCCCATGCCGGTAAGGCCGACGACGATGGCGACCAGGAACGAGCCGATTGCCATGGTGAAGTCGAAGTCCACCCGGATACCCTACCAAATCCATCGGAATATGGCCTTATGTCAGAAGGCGATGTGCGCGGTCCGATGTTGAAAGGTGATGCGCCCGGCCCGGTCCCGGGCCGGGCGCATCCTGCCGCCGGCGGGCTGGGTGGACCAGCGGACGCAGCCGGTGAGTTCGGGCTGGTCCGGTGTGGTGGTGCGCGCGCCGAAGAACACGCACGCGTGAAGGGGCGGACGCCCAGGGTCAGAGGCCCGGAGCAGACGCCCGGGGTCAGGCGCCGACGGTGCCGTCGATGCCTTCGCGGAGGAAGTCGGCGTGGCCGTTGTGCCGGGCGTACTCTCCGAACACGTGCAGCATCACCATGCGCAGTGACACCTCCTCATCCCACCTGGCCTGGTAGCCGGTCACCTCCAGCGACGCGGCCGCCCGCTCGATGCGGCGCGCGTGCTCCACCTCGGCGCGCCAGGCCGCGAAGGACTCCGCCCCGGTGGCGGCGCTCGCGTCGTAGGCCACCTGGTAGTCGCCCTCGTCCGACCAGACCAGTGGGATGTCCTCGCCGTTGATCACCCGGCGGAACCACGTGCGCTCCACCTCGGCCATGTGCCGCACGAGGCCGAGCAGCGACAGCGTGGAGGGCGGCATCGACAGGCGCCGCATCTGCTCGTCGGACAGGCCGTCGCACTTCATGGCGAGGGTCGCGCGCTGGTAGTCGAGGAAGCCGCGCAACATGTCGCGCTCGTCCGCGATCACGGGCGGGGGGATTCGTTCTGTGGTCAATGGTGGTGATTCCTTCTGGTGTCAGCGGTCAGAGCGAAGCATATGCCGTGATCGATCTCGTCCCGCCGCTGACGCGGGTGGGTACGGAGCCCGCCGCCCGCCTGCCTCGCCGGACGTGAGCGGCTATTCGGCGCGGCGGGCGCGGGCGCGGCGTTTGCCCTCGTGCATGGCCTGGACGCGGGCGACCGGGATCGTGTGCCCCTGCGCGATGAGGTCGTCGGGCAGCCGTTGCGGCGGTGGCATCATCTCGGCCCAGGGGTCACGGTCGCCGAGCAGCCGTGCGGCGGTGTGGACGGTGAAGTCGGCCGGCGAGACGCGGGACAGGTCGTCCCACGCCACGGGGAACGAGACCGGCACGCCCGGTCGCACCCGCGGGCTGTAGGCGGCCACCACCGTCGCCCCGCCGGCCCGGGTCGAGTCGACGAACACCTTGCCCTCGCGGTCCTCCCGGATGAACGCCGTCGTGGCCAGCGCCGGGTCGACGCGCTCGGCCCACGCGGCCAGGGCGCGGGTCGCGGCGGCCAGGTCCTCCATCGCGATGCCCTCCGCCACCGGGACGAAGATGTGCAGGCCCTTGGCCCCGCTCGTCTTCACCGCGCCCGCCAGCCCGGCGTCGTCGAGGGCCTGCCGGACCAGCCGGGCGGCCTGGACGGCCAGCGGGAACGCGTTCTCCTCCGGCGGGTCCAGGTCGAGGACGAGGTGGGTGGCGTGGTCGCCGCGCACCAGTGCCGGGTGGTACTCCACCGCCCGCTGGTTGGCGAACCACAGCAACGTCCGGCGGTCGTCGCACAGCGCGTAGGACACCTGCCGCTGCGAGGCCTCCGCCCACACCGAGACGGTGCGCACCCACGAAGGGGTGTACTTGGGGACGTTCTTCTGCATGAACGGCGGCTGCCCCGGCCGCACGCGGACCACCGACAGCGCCCGCTCGCGCAGCACCGGGAGGATGCGCTCGCGCACCCCGTCGAGATAGTCGACCAGGTCGCGCTTGGTGGCGTCCGCGCCGTCGAACAGCGGCCGATCGAGGTTGGTCAGCGACACCCCGTCGCGCGTCGTCTCATCGCCGGTCATCCGCCCCACGATGCCGGTGCGCGCGCACCGGGTCAACAACGGGATGGTCAGGTCTCGTCGCGGGAGGCGAACCACTCGACCCATCGGCGCTGCCAGGGGGTCTCGACGGCGCGGGGGTGATGGTGCTCGCGCGCCCACGCGACGGCCTCGCCGGGGGACAGCCCCGCGAGCGTGCCGAGGCAGGCGATGACGGTGCCGGTGCGGCCGACGCCGCCGCCGCAGGCGACCTCCACGGGCGACCCGGAGAGGGCGTGCGCGTGCAGGCGGATGATGGAACGGGCGGCCGCGTGCCGGTCGGCCGGCAGCAGGAAGTCCGGCCAGCGGACCCATTCGTGCGGCCAGGCGAGCGCGTCCTCATGGCGGCGCTGCAGGCGCGCCGAGCCGAGGTAGAGCCCGAAGCAGGGCGCCGGCCCGCCGGGCAGGGGACGGCGCAGGCCGCGACCGCGAACCCAGATCTCGTCGGGCATTTGGATCGCACCGGAGAGCGTTTCCGCCATACGAAGATTGTCGCGCATCGCCGGACCCCGTCGGCCCGTCCCGCCCGGCGGCGGCTTGTCCGGCCGGGGTCCGTCGTGAGCGGTCCACCGTCGTGCCGCCGCCGCACTGGGCGTCGCGCCGTGGGTCCAGCGGGGTTCCCCGGGGAAGGTCAGGCGGGCCGGGTCAGCAGGGTGCCGAAGACGAGGGTGAAGAAGGAGCCGAAGGCGTGCGGCGACGCGCTGGTGCGGGCGTCGATGAGGGTGCCCTCCCAGGCGTTGACGACGAAACGGGCCGTCGCGGCCGGGTCGAGGTCGCCGCGCACCTCGCCGCCCCGCTGGGCCTCGGAGATGACGTCCGCGACCAGGGTGGTCCAGATCTTCAGGCTGCCTTCGACGCCGGCGCGGAGCACCTCGCTGTGGTCGCCGATCTCGGCGCCGAAGTTGCCGAACATACAGCCGCGCTTGTAGCCGTGGCCGACGGTGTCGTCGCGCAGGAACTCGAAGTGCGCTTTGAGGCGCGCCACGGGCGGGACGGAGGTGTCGGACAGGTCGCGCATGCGGCGGGTCTCGCCGTACCGTTCGAGGGCGATGACGGCCAGCGACTCTTTGCTGTCGAAGTGGTTGTAGAAGGACCCCTTCGGCACGCCGGCGGTGTCGGTGATGTCCTTCACCCCCGCCGCGTTGTAGCCGCGGGTGTGGAACTGGTCGAGTGCCGCCTCGACGATCTCTTCGCGCATGCTCTGCCTGGCCACGGTCATCACCGCCTTAGAGGAACGAATATGGCCGGTCGTCTTCGATCTGTCAAATGGCCGGCGGTCCGGGCCGGAGAAGTCCTGCCGGAAGGTGACGGACGACGTGTGAGCAGGGGATTTACAAGCGGCCGGGATGGCTGCTAGCTTCGGCACCGGCCTCGCCCGCCCCGCCTCGGCGGAGCCCGTCGGCGAGGTGATCTCGGTCTGGGTGCCTCCCAGACCGGATTTTTTTCCGCGGTTCAAGACGACCGGTCACTTTGACCCGCCGATCGCCTGACGAACGCCATCGTCCGAGAGGAACAGAGCATGTCGACCTACCGTGCCGTTCAAGTGTCCGGAGCCGGAACGGGTGACTGGGCCCTGGTCGAGCGAGAGCTGACCGACCCGTCGCCGGGACACGTGCGCCTGCGGGTGGAGGCCTGCGGCGTGTGTCACTCCGACGTCCTGGCGTTCGCGGGCATGATGCGCCCGGACGCCTCCGCGCCCATTGTGCCGGGTCACGAGGTCGTCGGGGTCATCGACGCCGTCGGCGCCGGGGTGAACAGGTGGCGGGTCGGCGACCGCGTCGGCGTCGGCTTCCTGAACGGCCACTGCGGCGAGTGCGACTTCTGCCGCCACGGCGACTTCGTCAACTGCGCCGACCAGCCCCTGACCGGGACCTCCGTGGACGGCGGGTACGCCGAGGTCGCGTACGCCAAGGCGAGCGGGCTCGTGCGCGTCCCCGACGGTATGGCGGCGATCGACGCGGCGCCGCTGCTCTGCGCGGGCATCACCGTCTACCAGGGCCTGCGGCAGGCCGGCGCCCGTCCCGGCGCGCTGGTGGCGATCTTCGGCATCGGCGGTCTCGGGCACCTGGGCATCCAGTACGCCGCCAAGCTCGGCTTCCGGACCGTCGCCATCGCGCGTGGCGCCGAGAAGGGCGAGCTGGCGACGCGGCTGGGCGCACGGCACTACATCGACAGCACCGCCCAGGACCCCGGCGAGGCGCTGCGCGAGCTCGGCGGCGCGGCCGCGATCATCAGCACCGTGGCGCACAGCCAGGCGATGTCGCCCCTGGTCGCCGGCCTGGCGCCCCACGGGCGGCTGGTGGTGCTGGGCGGCGGGACCGACGCGATGTCCGTGCTGCCGGCCGAGCTGTTCCTCGGCCAGCGGTCGATCGTCGGCAGCCTCGTCGGCACCCCGATCCAGAACGAGGAGAACCTCGCCTTCACCCTGGACCACGGCATCCACTCGATGAACGAGGTGCTGCCGCTGTCGGAGGCGCCGAAGGCCTTCGAGCGCATGATGTCCGGCGCGGCCCGGTTCCGCGTCGTGCTCGACACGCGGGCCTGAGCAGGCATGATCCGCCGGTCGGTGCGTCGGGCCGGTGTCTCGTCACGCGGCATGATGGTCGAGGAGGGGACGCGCCGCGATGGTGTGTTGACCCTGACACCGTGTGAGGCCGTAGACCTGGAGCATCATGTTCACCATCGGAGATTTCGCCCGTCTCGGCCGGGTGTCGGTACGGATGCTGCGGCACTATGACGACCTCGGACTGCTCCGCCCCGCGAGGGTCGACCCGGTCACCGGCTACCGCTTCTACAAGGCGGAGCAGCTGCCCCGGCTCAACCGGCTGATCGCGCTGAAGGATCTCGGCCTCAGCCTCCAGCAGGTGGGACGGATCCTCGCGGAGAAGGTCGGCACCGAGGAGCTGCACGGCATGCTGCGGCTGCGCCGCGCGCAGCTGGAGGCCCAGGTGGCCGACGACATGGCGCGGCTGGCCAGGGTCGAGGCGAGGCTCCGACTGATCGAAACGGAGGGTGTCATGCCCGCAGATGTCGTGATCAAGAGTGTGCCCGCGGTCCGTCTCGCCGAGCTGAGCGCCACGGCCGACGGGTTCGAGTCAGACAAGATCGGCTCGGTGATCCAGCAGCTGTACGAGGACCTGTGCAGGCGGGTCGAGGCGGCCGGGCACGTCCTCACCGGCCCGGCGATCGCGTACTACGAGCCGATCGCCGAGGGCGTGCGCGTGCACGCGGGGGTGCAGGCCGACCTCCGGGAGGGCGGGGCCTACGACTTCGACGTCGTCGACC
This sequence comes from Sphaerisporangium sp. NPDC049457, assembly GCF_055586705.1. Classification (NCBI taxonomy): domain Bacteria; kingdom Bacillati; phylum Actinomycetota; class Actinomycetes; order Streptosporangiales; family Streptosporangiaceae; genus Sphaerisporangium; species Sphaerisporangium sp. NPDC049457. The sequence goes on from NZ_JBVJHR010000024.1 coordinate 9,028, forward strand.
TGCCCGCGGTCGAGCGGGCCGCCACCGTCGTCCACCAGGGCTCCATGGAGCACGTGGACGCCTCCTACCAGCAGCTGGCCCGGTGGATCGAGGACAACGGCTACCGCGGCTCCGGCGTCGCCCGCGAGGTCTACCTCAAGTACGGCGACGGCGACCCGGCCACGTGGGTGACCGAACTGCAGGAGCCCGTCACCGCTCCGGAGTAGACGCGAGACGGCCCGCGCCGTTCCGCGGCGCGGGCTCGCCGGGGGGCCGGCAGTCATCGCGAAACCGGCCGTCATCGCGAGGCAGGCCGTCATCGCGAGGCACGCGGGAACCGGCCGCCGCGGGCGGGCCCGCGGCGGCCGGAGGTGTCGCCGGTGAGACTCAGCCTCTGCCGTAGCGCTGGTTGAAGCGCTCGACCCGGCCCGCGGTGTCCATGATGCGGCCGCGGCCGGTGTAGAACGGGTGGCTGGCCGACGAGACGTCGACGTCGACCACCGGATAGGTGGCGCCGTCCGTCCACTGGACGGTCTTGTCGCTGGTCATGGTCGACCGCGTGAGCATGGTGAAGTTCGCGCTCGAATCGCGGAACACGACGGGGCGGTATGCGGGGTGGATGTCCTTCTTCAAGGGGTCATCGCTCCTCTCGGAACACGACGTGCTTGCGGACGATGGGGTCGTACTTGCTCAGCGTCAGCCGGTCGGGGTCGTTGCGACGGTTCTTGCGCGTCGCGTAGGTGTAACCGGTGCCCGCGGTCGACCTGAGCTTCACCACGGGGCGGAGGTCGTTTCTGGCCATCGCCGGGATCCTTTCCTCGAAGGACCGCGCCGTCTCCGTCGGGGACCGCGCCGTCACGATCGTTGAAAACCATTGCCAATAGCCAGGTATTCCCGCCCGCGTTTCGATCTGCGTCCAGGGCCGCACCCGCCCGCCGGGCGAGGTCAGGGCCGGGCGTCGGCCAGCGCCGCGCGGAGCGTCGCGACGTCGGCCTTCACTCCCGGCGACTGCCAGAAGTTCTCGGCGTCCCCCGCGTAGATGAAGCCGTAGGCGGGGGTGCCCGGCTGGAAACGCCACCCGTCCGCCAGCTTTCCGACGTCGACGGTGTCGTAGCCGATGCGGTCGAGGTACTCCGTCGTCTCGCTCTTGGCCCCGGCGTCGTCGCCCGCGATCGGCATGGCGCTGCGGTCGGGCGCGCCGGCGGGCCGGGCCAGCGCCAGCAGGTGCTGGTAGAAGATGTTGTTGAACACCTTGACCACCTTGGACTCCGGCAGGTGCTGCTGCAGCAGCTCGCTGGAGGTGGTCGACTTCTCGTCCAGTTCGGGGAAGACCCCGTCCCGCTGGGTGTAGTAGTTGTTGGTGTCGAGGACGGTCTTGCCGGTCAGCGGTTCCGCCGGAACGGCCCGATAGGCTCGCAGCGGGATGCTCACCACCACCAGGTCCCCGGCGGCCGCGGCCCCGGCGGAGGTCGCCGCGCGCGCCTTCGGCCCGAGTTCGTCGACCAGGTCCTTCAACGTCTCGGGCGCGCGCGAGTTGCTGAGCACCACGTCGTACCCCGCGGCCACAGAGAGACGGGCGAGTGTGCCGCCGATGTGACCGCTGCCGATTAATCCGATAGTCGTCATGTGCGACCTCAACCCGCGCCCTCCGCCGGGCATTCCTCGCCGCCGACCGCAATTTCGCGCGTCGATCGGAGGGGTCAGGCGCGGGTCCACTTCTGGTTGGACGCGCCGGTGCAGTCCCACAGCTGGAGTCGTGCGCCGTTGGCGGTGTTGCGGTCGACTATGTCCACGCATCTGTTGGCGGCCGGGTTGACCAGGTCGCCGGCCGAGTTGAGCGTGAAGCGCTGGGCGGCGGTGCCATTGCACGTGTAGAGCTGGATCCGCGTGCCGTTGGCGGTCCCGGCCGCCGCCGCGTCCATGCACTTGCCCATCGCGCGCATCGTGCCGTCGCCGTTGGCGGACCACTGCTGGGCGGCGGTGCCGTTGCAGTCGTAGGTCTGCAGCGCGGCGGCGTCGACCGGGTTGGCGCCGGGGATGTCGATGCAGCGCCCGTTCAGGGCCGACTTGAGCGCGCCGCCGGTGCCGGACCCGTCGCCGGTCCACGCGGAGACGCGGACGTAGTCGATCAGCATCGTCTGCGGGAACGTGGTGGAGCCGTCGGGGTTGCCCGGCCAGTAACCGCCCACCGCCACGTTCAGGATCATGAAGAACGGGTGGTCGAAGACCCACCGGTTGCCGCCGATGGCGGCAGGGGTGACGCGGAAGTACTCGGCGCCGTCCAGGTACCAGACGATGAGGTTGGGCGACCAGTCGACCCGGTAGTCGTGAAAGGCGTCGCCGAGCGGCGAGCCGATGGTGCGGCCGCCTCCCACGCCTCCGCTGCCGGAGTAGCCGGGGCCGTGCACGGTGCCGTGCACCGTGTTCGGCTCCTTGCCGATGTTCTCCATGATGTCGATCTCGCCGTTGTTCGGCCAGTCGCCGCCGCCGAGCATCCAGAACGCGGGCCAGATGCCCTGCCCCTTGGGGATCTTGATGCTCGCCTCGAACCGGCCGTACGCCTGAGTGAACCTGTCCGCCGTCAGGATGCGGCCGGAGGTGTACTGGCAGGTGCCGTAGTGGCACTGCAGGTTGGACGGGTTCTCCCTGCGGGCCGTGATCGCGAGGTGGCCCTGCCCGTCGTGGTACACGTTGCGGGTCGAGTTGGTGTAGTACTGCAGCTCGTTGTTGCCCCAGCCGCCCCCGCCGGTGTCGAACTTCCACCTGCCGCCGTCGATGGGCGTTCCCGAGGCGGCGTTGAACTCGTCCGACCAGGTGACGGGGCCGATGGCGGCTTCGGCGCGATCGTCGCTCGTGGCGGCGACCAGGCCGCCGGTCAGCGTGACGATCACGGCGGCGGCCGTGAGGAGGAGCCGGGGTTTGCGCATGGAGACCTCCGGGGGGTGCGGTCCTGGCCGGGCACGGCTTCCGGCCGCACGCCCTCACGATGTGCGGGGGCGCACACCGGCGGGTCATCCGCCGCCGGAAGTTTTCTCACCAGCCGAGTCAACCGGATACAACACCCGGGTCATGCGCCTGTCAATAGGAAGGTTTCCTTTTGATTATCGGCCGTCACGTCGTACGGGTCCTCGCGGACCGCGCGACGGCGGGCCGCACCGCCCCGCCTCGGGCCGCGCCGGCCTCCGGCCGGCCGGTGCGGCCCCCACGGGTGCGCCGCAGTGCTCTCAGAGTTTGTACAGCTTGTTGAACGGGGTGGTGATGCGTTCCTGGCGTGATCCGAAGTCGACGATCACGGCGATCTCGTCTTCCACCGCGATGACGACGCCAAGGCCGTAGCGGTCGTGGGTCACCCGGTCGTCCACGCTGAACCGCTCGGTGGGCGGGGCGGGAGGCGGGGGCTTGAAGGGACTTGTGGGCAGGTGACGACGGGGTGCGCCGCTGGCTTGGTTCATCCCCTCCAGTATGTGCCGCCTGGGGGAACACTCGCGACCGAGGTCGACAAACCAACCCAAAGGATCATGCTTCATTTCCGTCCGGCAGGTGCAACCCGGGACGAGACCGGTAGCTGACAAGGACCAGCACTGGAGGAACCATGGAACTGACGGCCGGCACCACCATCCGCAAGCCGGCGTCGGACGTGTACGCGTTCTGGCGTCTCCTTGCGAAGGTCGCAGGTCAAGGCACGTGAACGCCCCGATCGTCCGCAGTCGTTCCTGAGGTGGCCGGGCTGGAGCCGACGGTGTCGCGTTCGCCGGTCACGCGTACGACGGCGGTGACCGCCGCGAAGAGCACCAGCAGCGTGGCGATCGCGGGCCATGGCGGCTCCAGCACGACGTCCGGCGTGGCGGTGCCGCCCTGCCAGGCGCGTACGGCCCAAGGCATGGCGGCGTAGCAGAGCCCCAGACCCAGCGCCAGCCCCAGCCCCATGCCGCCGGCGGTGCGCCACCAGGCCCGCCGGCGGCCCGTGGCGGCGGCGAGCAGGAGGCCGAGGGCCGTCATCAGTGCCAGGCCGAGCGCTTCGGGCAGCAGGCCGGCCGGCGTGGCCCTGAAGGCGAGCGGGTCGATCAGCGTGACGTCCCAGCCGGATGCGGCCACCGCCGTACGGACCCGGTTCTCGTCGGTGGCGGCGAGCCACCAGTCGGTGGCGGGAAGTGGCGGGCGTGCCGCGGCCAGGTTCCACGCCTGCAAGGACGGCAGGTCCACGAGGGCGCCGGCCTGGTCGAGGGGGATGCCGGGCATGCGCTGGACGATCCCGACGAGCTGGACCTGGGCCCGCTGGCGGCCCAGCCCGATGGATCCGGTCGCGCCCGTGGTGAGCTTCGCGGACGCGGCCAGCTCGGCCGTGAGGACGATGGGCAGCGGCCGGTCGGCGGCGGCGCCCACCGGTACGGGCCGCACGACGGCCGCAGCGGTGTTCACCTTGAGCGAGAAGAGCCCCGCGCCGCCGTCGGCCTGTTCCGACCAGCGCTGATCCGCCGGCAGGCTCACCTCCTGGCCGTCGGCGCGCAGGGCGGTCACGGTCAGCGCATGGGGGGAGTCGTCGACCGAGTTGCCCAGGAAACCGCGGATGGAAAGCGGGTAGGCGATCTTCCCGTCCCGGCCGGCCAGGCCGCCGAGGTTCACATCCACCTTCGTGACGCCCGGGTGCAGCGGTGCGACCGGCATGTCGTGCCAGACGCCGAGGGCGTCGGAGATCACCACCCGCAGCCGCGGAGGGTCGGCCGGCGCGTTCACCTCGACGGTGAGCGTACACGGGGCGTTGGGAAGCGGCATGGCGCCGATCTTCGGCCGACCGGCCGCCATCGCGGCCGCCATCCGCGTGACCGTCCGGTCCGACAGATCGGGTCGCAGGCGGAACACCTCGGGGAGGCGGGTGGCGTCGATGCCGAGCAGGGTGCTGTAGCGAAGGTCGACCTCGATCCGATCGCGGTGGCCGGGTACGGCTGCGGTGACCCCCGGAAGAGCGGCGAAGGCGGTGCCGCGGCCGAGGACGTCCGGCGTGCCTCCTGCCGGAGGGCCGGTCAGCCGCAGGTCGGCGCCGGCCTGATGGCCGGCCTGATCCGCCCGCGACGTACGCCAGGTGGCGGCGCCGATGAGCGCGGCCGCGGCCACCGCGGCGGCGAGCGCCACGGAGAGCACCTGGATGCCCGCCCGCCTCGGTACCTCGGCGAGCAGCAGCACGGCCGCGAGCAGCGCCATGGAGATCGCCGCCAGGAGCGCCACCGCGTCGAAGGCGGCGGGCGGCCTCAGTCCCGAGGCCGGCCACCACGGAACCGCGCCTGCCAGGGAGAGCAGGAGGCGGGCGGCGAAGGGCGCGGCGATCGCGCAGCCCGCGGCCACCGCCGCCGTGCCCGGAGACCAGCCCGTCCCCTTGGGCCGAGGCAGGAGCAGCAGCGTCAGAGCCAGGACCGCCGCCAGGCCCAGGACCGTCCAGCGGGCCGCCGACGCGGCGGCCTCCAGTCGCGCCAGCGTCGCGGGCAGGGCGCTGAGAGGCGAGCATCGGGGGCACCCGTTCGCCTTGAAGCGCTCTCCCAGGTCCCCCAGCCGGGCGACCGCCTCACGCATCCGCTCGACCGGCATGCCGCGCAGGTCCGGCGTGACGGTCCAGGTGGCGTTGACCGTCGTCGCGAAATGGTCGAGGAAGGTGGCCTGATCCACCATGAGCGGGCCGTAGGTCGTGTAGCCGTCCCGCTCGACGCCACGACCGAACATCAGGTCGCCGGCCCAGCGCGGGCCGAGCGGGTCGTCCGGCACGAAAACTCCGGTGATCTTGACCTGCACCGGTTCGCCGTCGATGCGGCCGATCGTGGTGAACGCCTTCCCGACCTCAAGACCGCTGTACGAGGCGGCGGCCTGCGAGATCGCCGCTTCGACCGGCTCGGTACGCGACCGCGGCCATGAACCCGAGATCAACCTGGCATGCCGTTGGAACCCGTCGAAACTGTCGAACCTGAGCCGCTCCGGCCGCCGGAACCGTATCTTCTCCTGGCCCGGCATCGTGTAGCCGTCCGAGCGGAGCAAGGTGGTCACTTCGATCGGCGCGCCGCCGAACGCCACGGCCGTCTGCTCCCGCACGACCCGGTCATAAGTGGTGAAGTTCCCCGAGTTGATCACCCCGGCGACCGTGACGCCGACGGCCTGCGGCGGAGCCGTCTCCACGGCCTGGCGCACTCCCGCATCACCCAGGGAGAAGGCGCATATCCCCAGCCCGGCGAACACCGTGGTGACGAGCAGGAACAACACGGCCAGTCTCAACGTGGCCGGCTTGCCCTCGCCGGCGCCCTGTACTCCCATGACCAGCCCTTTTAGTTGCCGATGTCCCCGTGATCATCTCGGCAATCATGCTGAGGGCTTCGAACCGGAGTCAAGCGATTGAGAGGGGCATTGTGTGGGTTTATGTCCGCAATGTCGCAGTGTGATCGGATGGATTTATGGCGTTACCGCCCTTGATGGGGGTTTGGCGGTGCCGTGATCTCCCGCCGGTCGGGCGCCGGCCTCGGCGCGTCGCCGACCTGGTGATCAGGTGTGTTCAGGCGACGCGGCGAGGCCGGCGGTGGTTCAGCGGTGGTTCAGCGGATCTCGTAGGCCCTGGTGATGGTCTCGGTGAAGGTGTTGCCGCCGGTGTCGGCGGCCTTGACGCGCAGGGACGCGAACGTGCCGCGCGCGTCGGCCGGGTGCCGGGTCTCGGCGGACCAGGCGCCTCCGGCCGCAGGATGCACCAGCGTGGGCAGCCAGGTGCGTCCGTCGTCGTAGGAGATCTCCAGGGTGAGCGTGCTCACCTTCAGGTCAGGTGAGCCGGCCTGGCGCTGGACCCGTAGCGGGATGCGCATGTGCCCCACGGCGGCGCGGTTGCGGTCGTCCAGCTCCGGGCTGATCTTGACGGCCATCAGCGGCAGCACCTGCCGCTCACCCTGCTCGGGCGTCTTCGACCGGAACCGCCACTCGGCGCTGACCCGGGTGGACACCTTGGTCATGGCCGCCTCGCGGTCGGCGGTCATGGTGAGCCGGTACTGGCCGGGCTTGTCGTCGGCGGGCACCTCGATGACGCCGGGCAGGTACTCGGTGGCGTCGACCCGCTCGCCGTCCCGGTAGAGCTCGGCCCGCGGGTTGACGTACGAGCCGTAGGAGTAGCGCTCGGGCACGCCGTCCTCGAACAGCCCTCCGGAGAACTGCAGGAGGTTCCCCTCACGCCAGGACCGGTCGCCCTCGGGGCTGAGCGCGGCGGCGAAGACGCCGGTGTTCCAGCGGTCGGTGCTCTTCTGGCCGGCGCGGTACACGGTGGTCCGGCCGAAGAAGAACTGGTCGAGGTTGTCCCAGCCGTCCGGCGGCACCTTGTACTGGACGAAGGACGGGTACCAGCCGGTGTCGCCCGGCGTGTAGTACTCGGTCCGGCGGAACGGGAGCGAGAACTTCGACACCTCGCCGTACGGCATCCACGCCAGCTCCGTCCCGTACAGCGCGGGCAGCGCGAAGCGCTCGCCGAGCTTCCCGTCCTGCTGGGTGGCGTACGTGGAGGTGACCTCCGCGAGGTCGCGGCGGCGCGGACGGTAGCCGGGGTCGGCGGGGATGCGCGGCTCGGCCTTCATCAGGTGGTAGAAGTACGGGCTGTCGTCGTAGCCGCCGTCGCCCTTGGGCTTGGCCCACTGCGTCCACCGGTAGAAGGCGAACTTCTTGCTCGCCGTGCGGGTCGTGGGGATGGCCTTGATGCCTTCGACGCGATCGGCGCCGTACATGCTGCTCAGCTCGACGTCCACGCCGAGGGGCTGGTGGTGGTCGACGAGCTGGAGCATGCCGAGCATGCCCATGGCCAGCCGCGCGGTGGGCTCCTCCGTGCGCACGTCCACCGGCTTGGCCTTGCGGGCGTCGGCGGCGAAGGCGCGGTCGGCGTCGAGCGTGAACTCCGGGTCCGCGGCCATCACCACGGCGCCGTCGTGGTCGGCCATGAGGGTGACGACCGTGTAGCGGTGGCCCTTCTCCAGCCGGAGGTCCAGCGCGCCGCCCGAGATGTCGTAGTTGCGCTGATCTTCGGTGTCGAGGTCGATCACCCCGGCGAACGCGAGCTGAGCGGGCCGCCCGTCCGAGCCGGTGAAGCTCAGCTTGAGCCCGCGCTTCTCCGGCTCCACCCGCATGCCGATGCCGGTGCGGACGGAGACCCCGGCGCCGGTGGCGATGACCGTGCCGCTGAAGATGCCCGTCCCGGCCGGTTCCGCGGTCACCTCGACCTGCGCGGTGCCGTGCGCGGGCACCTCCACCGCGGTGGCGCCGAGCTTGAACGGCGTCACCGTCTCACCCTCGCCGTCCTTGGCCGTCACGCTCAGGTCCAGCCGGACGGCGGCGTCGCCGTCGTTGCGGTAGGTGAGCGTGCGCTCGCCGGGCGCCGGCTGGGGGAGTTCGAGGTCGCCCATGCTCAGCGAGGCGGGCTCGGCCGTGACCTGCTGGGTGACGGCGCGGGCGACGTCCACGCGGCCGGAGCCCTGGACGTAGGCGCCCAGCTCGTCGCCGGGCGCGGTGGAGGCCATCAGCGCGGCCTTGATCTGGCCGGCCTTCCAGTCGGGGTGCAGGCCGGCGACGATCGCCGCCGCTCCCGACACGTGCGGAGTGGCCATCGACGTGCCGCTCATCTGCGTGTAGGAGTCGTCCACCGGGATGCCGGCGTAGGTGTCCGCCGCCCTGCCCGCGACGATGCCGACCCCGGGTGCGATGAGGTCGGGCTTGACCGCGGCGTCGCCGGGACGGGGGCCGGTGCTGCTGAACTGGACGACGGTGTCGGCGTCGGCGAAGGAGGCGCCGACCGAGAGCGCGCTGTCGGCGCTGCTCGGGGAGCCGAGCGTCTGCGGGCCGTCGTTGCCGGAGGCGATGACGAACAGCGTGCCGTACTCCTCCGACAGGGTGTTGACGGCCTGCTCCACGGGGTCGACTCCGGGGGAGTCGGGCTCGCCGAGGCTGAGGTTGGCGACGCGGGCGCCGTTCTGGGCCGCCCAGGTCATGCCCTCGATGATGGAGGAGTCCGAGCAGGATCCGCCCTGGTCGCAGATCTTGCCGATCATGAGCTTCGCGCCGGGGGCGACGCCCTTGTACCTGCCGTCCGAGGCGGCGCCGGATCCGGCGATCGTGGTGGCGACGTGGGTGCCGTGGCCGTGGAGATCGCGGACGTCGGGCTCGGCGGTGAAGTTCTGCGTCTTGGTGACCAGGCCCGCGAGGTCGGGGTGGCCGGGGTCGTAGCCGGTGTCGAGCACCGCGACGCTGACGTCCTGGCCGGTGTGGCCGGCCTGCCACGCCTGCGGCGCGCCGATGTGCGGGACGCTGACGTCCAGGGACAGCTTGGCCTTGCCGTCCAGCCAGATCTTCTCGGGCGTGGACGCCGTCCTGGCCCCCGCCTGCGCGGTCAGGGACTTCCAGAGCGTGCCCGCGGCGGCGCGCGGCTCGCTCTGCGCGATGCCGTTGATCGCGGGCAGCGGGCGCCCGCCCGCGACGCGCAGCGTGGCGGGGTCGGCGGCGTAGGTCACGATCAGCGGCAGCGCGGGGCTGGCGGCGTCGTCGTAGCCGAGCGCGGCGAGCCGGTCGACGTTGAACAGCCGGGGGTCCAGGGTGCCCGCGGCCAGCAGGGGCGCCGCGTCCATGGGGACGATGCTGAGCCCGTCCTTGCCCCTGCGGTGGACGAAGGTCACCTTCTCGCGTCCGGGGCCCGGCTTGACGTCGAGCTGGGTCTGCTTGTTCGGGAGCGGGCGAAGGGCGACCTTGTCGCCGGTGATGAGCGTGATCGTCTTGGCCGGGGCGGCCTTGGCGGCGGCCTGGGCCGTCCGGGGGGAGGTGGGGGCGGGGGTGGGGGTCGCCTGAGCCGGCGTGGCGGCCGCCATCAGGGCCGTTACCACAACGCCGAAAAGGACGGTTTTCTGTAGCACGACCCGATTTCTAACTGTTTGTGAACTTTGACGACAAGGTGATCGCGTGACCTATTGCGGCAGTTGCCGGAACCGGCCAAGATCGTGGACATGCAGGAGGACGGCCCGGCGCTGGAAGTCGTGGGCATCAGCGCGTTCGAAGAACGGGTCTACCGGGCGGTGCTGGCCTCTCCCGGCATCACCGTGCAGGAGCTGGTCATGCGAAGCGGGGAGAGCCCCGGCCGCATCCAGTCCTCGCTGAGCAGGCTCCGCGCCAAGGGCATGGTCAGCCGCCTGTGGGGGCGCTCGCCCCGCTGGACGGCGACGAACCCGGGCATCGCGATCCGCAAGCTGGTGCGCGGCCTGCAGAGCGAGCTCGACCGGCTCACCGACACGGCCGACGCGCTGGAGGCCGCCTTCCGCACCGTCGGCCAGGATCCGGAGGGCGCCGGCCAGTTCGAGGTCCTCGCCGGGTCAGAGGAGCTCGCCCGGTGGTACGCCCGGCTGCAGCAGGAGGCCGCTGAGGAGGTGCTGACCTTCGACCGGCCGCCGTACGTGCTGGACTTCCGCAACCCGCTGCAGGGCGAACGCCTCCGCGACGGCGTCCGCTACCGGACCATCTACGCGCCTGAGGCGTTCCAGCACGCCGGAGCGCTCGACGAGCTGGACAACCAGCTCAGCGCGGGCGAGGCGGCGCGGGTGCTGCCCGGCCTGCCGTTCAAGATGGTGCTCGTCGACCGGCGACGGGCGATCATGCCCCTGCACCTGGACCCGCCGCTGACCCGCAGCGTGCTGATCAGAGGGTCGACCATGGTGGTGGCCCTGGTGGAGCTGTTCGAGCGCCTGTGGCGGGAGTCGATCCCGATGTACCCGCGGCCCGCGTCCCGTGACGGCGCCGCCGAGCCGGCCGGCGGCCCCGGCGCGGGCGAGGAACCGGAGGAGGCGGAGCTCAGCCTGGAGGACCGCCGCCTGCTGGCGCTGCTGTCGGCCGGGCTCAAGGACGACGCCATCGCCCGCCAGCTCGGCACCAGCCCGCGCAGCCTCCGCCGCCGCCTGCGCCACCTGTTCGACGAGCTGAACGCCGAGACCCGCTTCCAGGCCGGCGCCCATGCCGGCCGCCGAGGCCTCGTGTGACCCGCTCCCGCAACGGTGGCGCCGCGCCGCACGCGGACGGCGGTCGCGCTGGGTAGTGTCGGGGAACCTGGCGAAGGGCTGGTGACGCTTGTGGCCGACTCCGATGAGCGGAACCATCGGTTACGCGCGTACTGGGACCGCCAGGCCGTCACCTACGACCGGCAGATGGCGTTCGCCGAGCGCCGTCTCTTCGGCGACACCCGCGAGTGGCTCTGCGGGCAGGCCTCCGGCGAGGTGCTGGAGGTGGCGATCGGCACCGGCCTCAACCTCGGGCACTACCCGGACGGGGTGCGGCTGACCGGCGTCGAGTGGAGCGAGGAGATGCTCGCGGTGGCCAGGCGCCGCGCCGCGACGCTGGGCGTGCCGGTCGACCTGCGGCCGGCCGACGCGCAGGCGCTGCCCTTTCCCGACGCGAGCTTCGACACGGTGGTCTGCACGTTCGCGCTCTGCGCGATCCCCGACGAGTCGCGGGCGCTCACCGAGATGGGACGCGTGCTGCGGCCGGGCGGCCTGCTGCTGCTGGCCGACCACGTCGCCTCGTCGTCCTGGCCGATCCGGGTGCTGCAGGCGGCGGCCGACCTGGTGAGCGTCCCGTTGCAGGGAGAGCACTTCCGCCGCCGCCCGCTGCCGCTGGTCAGCGCCATGGGGTTCGCCGTCGAGCGGCACGACCGGTTCAAACTCGGCATGATCGAGCGCTTCGCCGCCCGCAGGCCCGCCGCCTGACCAACGGCGGGATCCGCCGGCGTCAACGCGTCAGCAGTCGCAGATGAAGCCGTAAATGCCCCAGGCGCCGTTGATGGTCAGCTGGTACTTGTTCCCGTACAGGCCGTAAATGCCGTGACGGAAGTTGGTGTTCGGCGACACCTTCCCCGACCCGACGCGAACGCCCGTCTCCCGGTCCCACACTTCCCAGTTGGCGATGGAGCTGCCGGTGTCAATGCCGATCCACACGCGGTCGAGCTGGTGGTTGGCCGGCGTGTAACCGCTGGCGCACTTACCCGTCCACAGGTCGGGGCGGCAGGTGTTGTAGACCTGGGCGCTGGCGGGCTGGGTGGTCGCGACGACGGCGACCGCCGCGGCGACCAGCGCGAGAAAGGCCATGGCGACTCGGCGCACGATTCCTCCGGGGGGTGAGGTCAACTCCGAAACGCCGTAAGTCTTACACCGCGGCATCCTTGCGTACAGCCTTTCGGCACGGGTTCGAATACCCATATCGGTCCGGCGAGACCCGGCGATGCCGCCGCCGCCGTACGGCACCGTACCCGGCGGCCCTCGATCGGAGCGAGCAAACGCATGCTTGACGATCAGAGTGATCCGCGATCTCTTAGGTGGGGCGGCCGAGCCTCGTGGAGATCTTGACGCCATCGGCGCGGCATGCTGCCATCTGGATATCCGTTATTTCATGCTGATTCAGTAGGAAATGGGGAGTCGTGAGGGTAATCCGGCGTGCGGCCGCGATCACCGCGCTTCTGCTGGGCGCGGTCGGCATCCATGTCGTCCAGGGCGGAGCGGCGCAGGCGGCCCTGCCCACCGCCGCCGTCGCGCTCGGCGACAGTTTCGTCAGCGGCGAGGGCGCGGGAAGCTACCAGCCCGTCGTCGACGCCTCCGGGACGGCGCAGGCCTTCCCCGGCTGGTCGGCGGCCAACAGCAACGCCTACTTCTGCCACCGGTCGGCGAACGCCTCGCTGTTCAAGGCGTCACTTCCCGGCGTTCAGGACCGCTTCAACCTCGCGTGCTCCGGCGGTCAGCCCGCGGACGTCGCCAACCCCTCCAGCGCCCGCGCCAAGGGCCGCTCCGTCGCCTCGCAGCTCGACCAGCTGCGCGCCGTCGCCCAGACCCACGACATCGACGTCGTCCTCGTCGGCCTGGGCTCCAACAACTCACAGTTCACCTTCGGCAACGTGGCCGAGTTGTGCGCCAACCGCTTCATCGCCGACGCCTGGACCGGCTGGTGGGAGTTCTGGGCCTACCTGAACGGTGAGGTGCCGCAGGAGCCCTGCACCGTCTCGGACCTGGCCACCGACGCCGAGGTCGCCGCCGCCACCGCCGAGACCACCGCCGCCCTGCGCCAGATCCTCGACACTCTCGCCCAGGTCGACGCCGACGGCGTCCACCAGGTGGTCCTGCAGACCTACACCAACCCGCTGCCGCTCGACGTCGCCTCGCAGTACCGGGAGGAGGACGGCCGCAGCGACACCCGCGACAAGTTCCGCGCCCTCGGCGCGGAACGGTACGCCGCCGGCTGCCCGATCCACCGCGCGAGCCTCGCCCCCGGGCACGTGTTCTCCCAGAGCCTCGGCTCCCTGGTCAAGAACGCCTACACCACGCTGGCCGCCGAACGTCCGGCGGCCGACCTGCGCGTGCTGGACGTCCAGAAGGCCTTCGACGGGGCCCGGCTCTGCGAGAACGCCGGCAGCCCGACGGGGGTGCTCGCCACGCCGCTCCGGGTGCAGGACGGGCCGTCCGGCACGTTCGTCACCAGCCTGTCCGGCTGGGACAAGATCGGCATCCAGCGGCTGGCGAACACCTGTGTCACCTACTTCCAGACGTGCCAGGAGTCGTGGCACCCCAACGCCGCGGGCCACGCCGTCCTCGGCCAGTGCCTCACCGGCGCCCTCACCGCCGCGCCCCGCACGATCGTCACCTGCGCCCGCAACGCGAACGGCACGCTCACCATGTCCTGACCCTCCTTTCCCCTGCGCCACGGCGCGCGGCCCCCGCCTCCGGGGCCGCGCGCCGTCCCGCGCGCGGCCGCTGACCGGCGGCGGGATCGATCAGGAATGAAGAAGCACCGGTCGCCGAACCGGACATAACCTCATGGGTATGGACATCACCATTCACACGTGCGTCCTTCCACATGACGACCCGGACGCCTCCCTGGCCTTCTACCGCGACGTCCTCGGCTTCGAGGTCCGCAGCGACGTCGGACACGGCAAGATGCGCTGGATCACGGTCGGCCCCGCCGGCCAGCCCGGCACGTCCATCCTCCTGGCGCCGCCGGTCGCCGATCCCGGGGTCACCGAGGACGAGCGCCGCACCATCATGGAGATGATGGCCAAGGGCACCTACGGCTGGATCCTGCTGGCCACCCGCGACCTCGACGGCACCTTCGACAAGGTGCAGGCCGGCGACGCGGAAGTCGTCCAGGAGCCGACCGCGCAGCCGTACGGCGTCCGCGACTGCGCCTTCCGCGATCCCGCGGGCAACATGGTCCGCATCCAGGAACTTCGCTGACAGGAGGGTTCTCATGTGTCATCCCTCGTGGGGGCGTGCACGCGTCGCGGCGCAGCGCCTGAGCGACCTGGCGCGACTGCGCCGCGTCCGTGACCGGATCGACCGGGAGTACGAGCGGCCGCTGAACGTCGAGGCGCTCGCCCGCGGCGTGCACATGTCCGCCGGGCACCTCAGCCGCCAGTTCCGGCTGGCGTACGGCGAGTCGCCGTACGCGTACCTGATGACGCGTCGCATCGAGCGCGCCGCGGCGCTGCTGCGCCGTGGCGACCTCAGCGTCACCGACGTGTGCTTCGCGGTCGGCTGCTCGTCGCTCGGCACCTTCAGCACGCGCTTCACCGAGCTGGTCGGCATGTCGCCCAGCGCCTACCGGCGCCAGATGGCGGACGCCGTCGCGGGCATGCCGCCGTGCGTGGTGAAGCAGGTGACCAGGCCGGTCAGGAACCAGGCAGCGCTGACCGCCTGACGATCACCGCGAGTCCGGCGTCCGCATCCAGACCTGGTAGGAGCCGTCCCCGAAGGTCGTGGAGAACGGCAGCACCGCATAAAGCTCGTATCTGCCGCTGCTCGGCAGGGCCTTGGCGATGGCCGGATCGAACTTCGACACTCCGGGCTTCTGCAGCACCACGAAGTCGTAGCGGCCGTCATCGATGGCCGCCGTGTACGCCTCCGCGCCGGTGTGCTTGACGCCCTTGGGGTCGGTGTAGTTGAGGTGGTACGTGCCCGTCCACTGACTCCAGCTCGTGACGTCCTGGAAGTAGTAGGTGGGCACCTGCGCGATGTCCGCGAGGTATCGGCCCTTGCCGTCCACGTGCGGACGGAGCAGGTCGACGAGCCGCGTCGAGTCCGGCCAGGTCGCATACCGCCACTGGGACTCCGCCACACCTGAGGAGAAGGCCGCCACGACGATCACCACGCCGACCGCGGCGCGGACGATCAGCAGGCCCATCGCGGCGCGGACGGTCGGCGGGCCGGTCGCCGCGCGGCGGGAGAGCGGGCCGACGATCCGGGACAGACCCAGCCCGGCCAGCGGGGCGAAGAAGAACAGGCCGAACCCGACGTGCTTGTGGAGGGACACCGAGGTCGACAGATGGATCTGGTAGGCCGGGGCCAGCAGACCCGTCCCGCAGAGCAGGAGACTCAGCATCGCTCGCCAGGCCCTGCCCGGCTCTGCTCCGGCGGTACTCCGGCCCGCGGAGGCGACCTCGCCGAGCCGGCCGCGCCACACGTACGACAGTGCCCCCAGGCACGCCAGGACGAAGGCGAGCCCGATCCAGTCGACGGACGCGTCGATCAGCGCGCTCGTGGAGTTGGTGCCGTGCGCCCGGGAGGTGGTGGTGAACCGGATGCCCGCCAGAATGGAGCTGCCGTACAGCACAGTGCCGCCGATGAGCCCCGAAGCGGCGCAGAGCAGCACCCCGCGCCAGAGCGCGCGGGCGCCTTCACGGGGCCAGGCGACGATGACGGCCAGGACGACGACCGTGGGGACGAACAGCCCGGCGGCGTACTTGGTGCAGAACGCGAGGACCAGGATCGGCGCGGCGAACAGGACCGTGAACGGGCCGGCCCGGCCGGTGCGCACCACGAGCCACGCGGCGAAGGCCAGCAGGAGCAGGGCCGCCGAGTCGAAGGTCGCGAACCAGCCCAGCACGATCGTCGACTGGGCGGCCGCGAACAGGACGGCCGCGAACAGGGCCGCGCGCTCGTCGAAGAGCCGGCGGGTCAGCGAATAGAGCAGGCCCGTGCAGCCGAGCATGAAGGCCAGGCTCAGCGCACGTGCCCCGGCCAGGCCGCCGCCCAGAGCGTCCACGGCTCCCGCGAGCAGGGGATACAGCATGGGCGAACCGGAGAAGGACCCGCTGTACGACGGGTTCACCGGAGCCCCGTGGAAGATGTGAGCGAGCTCCACCCGGCCGGCGTGGATGTACAGCGCCTCGTCCATGAAGGCGGTGTTGCGCAGCCGCACCGACAACACCGCCTGCACCAGCATGACAAGCGCGAGGACACCCCGGCTCACCCATACACGCCGATGCCCGGCCCACCCCTCCGAAGCGCCCCCGACCCCGTAGGCAACCACACCCCGGACCGGCGCCCCTGTGCTCCCCGACATCCCCGTGCTCCCCGACACCCCTGTGCTCCCCGACACCCCCATGCTCTTGGGCGTCCCTGTGCTTCCCGGCGCGCGCGAGGCCGCCTGGACCGACGAGCGGCCCGGCCCGCGTTCGTCCCCGGACCGCCGCGGGGGAGTGCGCCCGGCGAAGCCCGGGGTGGTGATCTCAGGGTCCATCAGGGGTGCCCATATCCGTCAACGGTGCTCCATGTTGATCATCTCGGCCCTCCTGCCCCGGTCGGCCAACTGCTACCACCTGCACCCCCCCAAGACCAAGCCCGGCGCAACTTGCACCCCCGCGAGGGCGGTTTCACCATATGTGCGGACGTCTATCCGCTCACCTGAGGGGCTTCGGTCCTATCGCCGTCAGCCGCCAGGGCAGTCGTTGTCTCCGCCGCTGCGCTCGACGCAATAGTTGGAAGGCAAGGGGTACCTCGGCTGGGCGGGGGCGTTCGCATGGCCGCTGATGGCTATGAAGGCCGAGACGAGCATCCCGCAGAGCAGCGCGGCGATGGTGAAGAACCCCGCTGCCCTCCTTCGCCGCGTGGCCCAGGCGAGGAATGCGGCGATCGTGGGCGCCACCACCATGACGAACGCCGTGCCGACGAAGTACCGCGCGGCGAGCTCGTTGTCGGAGGGACCACCCAGGGCGCCCGCCAGCCCTTGGCCCAACCCTTTCAGCAAGAGGTACGGAGTGCCCAGCAGCCATATCGCCGTAAGAATGCGCAGGACGATAGAGCTCCATATCTTCGGGTCGTCGGCCCTTGGCTCCATATCTCATTGTGCCTCCGATGGCGCTCGGCCGGCGCTGATCGACCATGACGCGATCGGGGGCCGGTCGGGTCATCGAGGCGTCGGCACACTTTCCACGTGGGTTCGGCTCACCGGCGGCTCCTGAGCTCGTGGCGGCGCCCCTTATGGCCCGGCACCGGCCGCCGCGGCGGACCGGGCCGCGCCCGCCCGGACGGCCGGACGGCCGGTGGTCCGCGTGTCCGCGAAGACCACCGGCCGCGCCGTCGTGCCGGCTAGGAGCCGAGCGTGACGTGGAAGATCTTCTCGTTTCCGTTGTTCGGGATGCCGTCCTTGTCGCCCTGGGTGCTGGTGGTCAGCCACAGGCCGCCGTCGGGAGCGGGCTCCACAGTGCGCAGCCGGCCGTAGGTGCCGTTGAAGAACACCTGCGCGCTGGGCAGGCTGCTCCCGCTGATCGGCACGCGGTACAGCCGGGTGGCGCGCTCGCAGGCGATGTAGATCACGTCGCTCACGATGGCGATGCCGGAGCAGGAGCCCTCCGCCACGGGGTAGGTGCGCTTGGGCGCGATGTACCCGGCGGTGCCGCAGGTGCCCGTCGTCCCCTCACACGCCGGCCAGCCGTAGTTGCCGCCCTTGGTGATCAGGTTGGTCTCGTCCATGATGGAGTTGCCGAACTCCTGCTCCCACAGCCGGCCCTGCGAGTCGAACGCCAGCCCCTGCGGGTTGCGGTGCCCGTAGCTCCACACGTAGGTGCCGAACGGGTTGTCTGACGGCACGGTGCCGTCCGGGTTGAGCCGCAGGACCTTGCCGTTGAGGCCGTTCAGGTTCTGCGCGTTGTCGCCGTTCTGGGCGTCGCCGGTGCTGGCGTACAGCTTGCCGTCCGGGCCGAACCGCAGGCGGCCGCCGTTGTGGTACTTGTTGCGCAGGATCCCGGTGAGCAGGATCTGCTCAGAACTGAGGGTGAGCTGGTCGTTCTCCAGCTTGATGCGGACGATCCGGTTGTCGGTCGACGTCGTGTGCATCATGTACAGCCAGTGGTCGCTGGCGAAGGTGGGGGCGATGGCCAGCCCCATGAGGCCGCCCTCGCCGTCGGTGTCGTCGACGTTCGGCACCGTGCCGATGTTGGTCTTCGCGCCGGTGGCCGGGTCGAGGTGGATGATGTCGTGGACGTCCCTGCGGCTGTAGAGGATCGTGCCGTCGGGCAGCGTGAGCAGACCCCACGGGAGGTCGGTCTCGGTCGCGATCTGCGTCACCCCGCACACCGAGTCGGCGCACCCCCCGCCGGTGGTCACGGTCGCGGTGTTGCTGCGCGACGAGACGTTGGACTGCGCGTCGCGGGCCACCACGTAGTACTGGTAGCTCGTGTTCGCCGACAGCCCGCTGTCGATGAAGGTGGTGGCCGGCGGGTTGCCGGTGACCGTGCCCACCAGCGCACCGCCGCGGTAGACGAGGTAGGCGCGGACCCCGACGTTGTCGGTGGCCGCGGTCCACTGCAACGTCACCGTGGTGCCGGACGCGGAGCCGGTGAGCTGGCTCGGGGCGGTGGGCGCCTGGGTGTCGGACTGGCACTGCGGTGGCGTGATCGTGACCGTCGCGCTCGCCTGGGAGACGTTGCCCGCCGCGTCGCGCGCGTTGACGTACAGACCCCACGTCGAACCGGGGACCACGGTGAGGGTGGTGGACAGGGTGGTCCCGCTCACCGACTTCATCAGCTGGCCGTCGTGGTAGACGTCGTAGAACGCCACTCCGACGTTGTCGGTGGAGGCACTCCACGCGAACGTGACCGAGTCGCACACCAGGCCGCTCACCCGCGGGTTGCCCGGCACCGTCGGAGGCTGGGTGTCGGCGCTTCCGGTGGACGTCGTCCACTTCTGGTTGCTCTGCCCGTTACACGTCCACAACTGCACCGGGGTGTTGTTGGTGGTCCGGCGTCCGCTCACGTCCAGGCACATGCCGGACTGCACGCCGACGATGCTGCCGTCGGAGTTGATCCGCCACTTCTGGCCGGCCGCCCCGGTGCAGGTGGAGATCTGCAGCGTGGCCGGGGGCGTGGTGTCCTGGCCGACCACGTCCAGGCACCTCGGGGAGCTGTACACCCGGAGCTCTCCCGCCGTGGTGGAGGTCCACGTCTGGCTCGCCTGCCCGTTGCAGTCGTAGATGGTGACGCGGGCGCCTGGCGTCGTGGAGTTGCCGGCCACGGTCAGGCAGCGGCCGGACGCCACGCCGACCACGGTCGAGGTGGCCGCCGACGCGGGCGTCGAGCTCGCCACGATCATGGCGGCCACCGAGGCGAGCGCGGCCACGAAGGCGGCCAGAGCGCGCGGCCCCGGCCGTCCACGGGTGGTTAAGGCGAACATTCGTATCAGTCCTTACCGGGGTCGTTCGAGGGTGAGGTTGCCAGGGGAGGGGTCTCGCGCGGTGCCGGCGGGAACGCGGTGCGCGGTCACCACCGAGAAGCCGGCGGGCGCATTGCGGCGACGGCGCGGCCCGGGCTTGGGGTACGGCGCCGCCGACCGCACCCCGTGAGGTCCGTTCGCTGCAGATTCAGCAAAATGCGACAGAGTCCATCAAGAATGAGCGGCACCTCTCTGACAATGCTGTCAGAAATATTGTCACGACTCCCGACGAATGTGGCATATCGGATTGCCCGCTCACCGAAGCCGTCCGATGGCGGGCGGCACGCCAGGTCCGGCGACGGGGGGCGCCTCACGCGGGTGACCGCGCCTTGACGTGGGGCTCGGCCGCGGGTGGTGCCTCTGCGTCACATGGGACGCCACCTGAAGATCATCGATTTCGAGGTGAAACATTCACCGCCCGCCCGCTCCCCGAACCCCTCTGCCCGAACCAGACCAGATCGCGAGATCGTGAGATCGCGACGCGGGCCCCGCTGCGGCAGCGGATGAGGCCGGTCTTGGAGCTAATGGGCCTGGGACGGCGGCGTCGGGAGTTGTTCGGGGTGGGAGTGGCCGAGACGCGCGCGGAGCAGGCCGGTGATGGAGGGGCCGCCTGAGAGGCACCATGCGGCGATCACGGGATCGCAGATCGCGCATCCCAGGGATGAGTGGTCCGCGAACGGGATAATGGGGTTGCCGTGCAGGTGGTGCAGCAGGTCCCAGCCGGTGTGCAGCAGCCACCCGATGCCGACGAATGTCCACGACTCCAGCCCGCGGTAGGCGCAGTAGGTCATGACGGCCGTGAAGGCGAACTCCCACGGGCCGAAACCCCCGCCACTGAGGTAGGCGGCCCCCGCTCCGGCCACCATGATCGCGTTGAACCTGCGCCGGTGCGGTTCGCGGATCAGGGACATCAGGCACACGTACGCGACGCCGATCATGATCGGTACGACGACGCTCATCGTCGGGATCCCTTCTGCCGGCGGCGGGCCGGCGCGGCGGAGGCACGCGCGGTGCCGTCCGCGTAGCGGAGTTCGAAGGTCGTGTCGGTATCGGGCCGGGCGATCACCAGGGCGTCCGTTCCGTCGAGAAGTGCCGGGACGCGGTCGAGGCTAACCGGCGACGTCTCCCGGCTCCCAGCGGCAGGAATGACATTCTCCAACGGAATATCGCCAACCGCCGTCCACGCCCGAGAAGCCGACGAGCCGACCCGAGCCGACGAGAAGCAGCGAGCCCGATCCCGGCCAGGTCAACGGAATTCAATGGCCTCGCAGGCCGAGTGTCGCGCGGAGCCGTTGGCGAGAATCCGGTGCAGGCGTATGTTCTCGCCATGCACACCGTCGTCGTCCTCGGGCTGGATCAGGTGATCCCCTTCGACCTGTCCACCCCCATCGAAGTGTTCACCCGCACCCGGCTGCCCGACGGCCGCCCCGGTTACCGGGTGCGGGTCTGCGCCGAGCGACCCGACGTGGACGCCGGCCTTTTCACGCTGCGCGCCCCATGGGGTCTGGACGCACTCGCGGACGCGGACACGGTCATCGTGCCCGGCACCGCCGACCCCGCCGAGCCACTGTCGCCGGCCGTCCGTGACGCGCTCTCCGGAGCCGCCGCCGACGGCACCCGCATCGCCTCCATCTGCTCCGGCACCTTCATCCTGGCCGCCGCCGGCCTGCTCAGGGGGCTGCGCGCCACCACCCACTGGGCGGCCGCCGCGCAGCTCGCCGCCGCCTACCCGGACATCGACGTCGACCCGGACGTGCTCTACGTCGACAACGGGCAGATCCTCACCTCGGCCGGAGCCGCGGCGGGACTAGACCTGTGCCTGCACATGATCCGCCGGGACTACGGATCCGCCGTCGCCGCCGACGCCGCCCGACTGTCCGTCATGCCGCTGGAACGCGAGGGCGGCCAGGCGCAGTTCATCGTGCGGCGGTACCCGCCCACTCCTCGCGGCTCCGCCATCGAACCTCTCCTGCGCTGGATCGAGGACAATCTCGCCCGAGATCTCACCCTCGCGGACATCGCCGTACAAGCGGGCATGAGCACCCGCACCCTGATCCGGCGTTTCCGCGAGCAGACCGGCACCACGCCGCTGCAGTGGCTCCACCGGGCCCGGGTCCGCCGGGCCCAGCACCTGTTGGAGACCACCCGGCATCCGGTGGAACGTGTCGCGGCCCAGTCGGGCTTCGGCTCGCCGACCGCCTTCCGCGAGCGGTTCAAACGCGTCGTCGGCGTCAGTCCCCACGCCTACCGGAACAGCTTCGGTTAGAGCAGAGTCACCGGCCGCCGGCGCCGGCCGGTGACGCACGACCGGAGACTAGTGGCGTTCGGGCCAGATCGGGCCCTGGTCGGTCCAGGTGACGCCCTTGTTGCGGCACAGGCAGAAGGGGTGACCGATGGGGTCGGTGTAGACCCGCCAGCCGTAACCCTCGGAGCCGACGAAGTCCTTCCGCAGCGTCGCGCCGAGGTCGAGGATGCGGCGCTGCTCGGACTCGATGTCGTCCACCTCGAAGTCGAGGTGGAACTGCTTGGGGTGCTCGCTGTCGGGCCACTGCGGAGCGCGGTAGTCGTCCACCCGGATGAAGGCCAGCTCGATCTCGCCGAACTTGATGCCGGCCCAGTTCTCGTGGCTGCCTTCCTTGATCGGACGGCCCGTCACTTCGGAGTAGAAGGCCGCCAGCCTCATCGTGTCCGGGCAGTCGATGATGAAATCGGTGAATCGTAGCACTCCGCGATCTTGTCACAAGATCAGGAAAGCGCACCCGGGGCGGCCGCGATGTCGCGCGGGGCCGCCCACAGGGCCTCGTGCCCGTCCCGCGTCATCCGGCCGGAGCGGTCGACCGTTCAGGCAGGACAGGCGTGAGCCGCCCGGTGTGCTCCAGGCGCGTCATCGCCAACGCGGAGGCCAGGCCGGCGCACATGAGCAGCAGCCAGGGCAGGCTCGGCAGATGCCGGCTCACGGCCAGGTCGATCGCGGCGCCGCTGGCGAGGTTTCCGGCCAGGATGCCGGCGCCTGAGAGCAGGTTGTACAACCCGTAATAGGTGCCGACCAGGCGGCCTCCGCCGATGTCGGCGATCGTGGCCATCTCGAAGGGGAAGGCGATGAGCGTGCCGGTGGTCAGCACCAGCGTGCAGACGATCACCGGGGCGAGGGCGAGTGCCGGTGGCAGGCGCAGGGGAGCCACCACCGCCAGCGGTACGAAGGCCAGCGCCATCAGCGCCAGCCCCCTCGACATCGCCTGGCCGCGGCTCCAGCGCGCCGAGCACCACGCCGTGATCGGCACCTGGCCGGTGATCCCCATCACCGCGGAGATCACATAGAGGATGACCACGCCGTCCGCGCCGCCGGTGACGCGTTGCACCTCCAGCGGCAGGCCCAGGTACATCTGGTACGACAGAGCGTAGGAGGCGATCATCGCGGTGGCGAACGCGAGGAAGGGACGGTTGGCGGAGGCCTCGCGCCAGTCGTGCAGAACGGGCCGGGCGGCGTCCGCCTCGGCTCCGCGCCGGGCGGGCAGGCACTTCCACTGCAATACCGCCAGCACGGCGAAGATCGTCGCCGCCGACAGGCAGACCGCCCGGAATCCGGATCCGAGCAGCACGACGCCGACCAGCGGGCCCGCCAGGATGCCGGCCTGGTAGAAGACGTTGAACATGGCGAAGGCCTCGACCTTGCGGTCCCCGGCCTCGTGGGCGAGGTAGGCGCGTGCGGCCGGGTTGAACAGGGCTCCCGCCAGGCCGCTCAGCAGGGCGGCGGCGAGCAGCACCGGCAGCGAGTCAGAAAGGCCGAACAACGCGAACCCGACGGTGCGCAGGGCACATCCGGCCATGATCATGGGTTTGTAGCCGTACCGGTCGGCCATGGTGCCGCCGATCAGGAAGCATCCTTGCTGGCCGGCGTTGCGCAGCCCCAGGATCAGCGCGACCGTCCATGCCGCCAGGTGGGCCTTGGTGGTCAGATGCTGCGCCAGGTACGGCATCAGCATGAAGAAGCCCAGGTTGATGCCGACCTGATTGATCAGGAGCATCCGGATCGGACGGTTGAAGGAACGGTACTGGCGCCAGGTCTCGATCACGACGTCCGCCCGCCCGCGCTGAGCGGGTCGCGCACCCTGGTGCAGCGGGTCCAGCGCGTCACCTCGCGGTCGACAGGTGTGACGAGTTCGTCGGGCTCGTCGGCCGGTGGCGCGTCGAGCAGGCCGTTCGCCCGGCAGAAGCCGTCGTCGAAGATGGTGTCCCAGTAACGCCACGGCCCGTCGGGGAAGATCGCGACAATCGTGTCGGCGGGGCGGGCGGCGGCCAGCCAACCGGCCACCAGTCCGACCGCGCCGGTGCTCCAACCGCCCGAGACGTAGTGCCCCGCGGCCAGCGTCCGGCAGGTCGACACGGCTTCGGCGGCGTTGACCCAGTGCACCTCGCGGAAGCTCTCGTAGGCGACGTTGCGCGGGTGGATGCTGGAGCCCAGGCCTCGCATGAGGCGGGGGCGGGCGGGCTGGCCGAAGATCGTGGAACCGACGGTGTCGACGCCGATGAGGTCCAGGTGCGGGAAGTGCTGGCGCAGCACCGCGGAGATCCCGGCGCTGTGGCCGCCGGTACCGACCGAGCACACCAGCGCGTCGATGTGCGGCAGCTGGCCGAGCAGCTCGTGGGCCAGTCCGGCGTAGGCGCCGACGTTGTCGGGGTTGTTGTACTGGTCCGGGCACCACGAATGAGGTATCTCCGCGAGCAGGCGCCGGACGTGCTCGCGACGTGCCTGTTGCCAGCCGCCGGTCGGGTGAGGCTCGGTGACGATCTCCAGGCGCGCGCCGTAGGAGACCAGCAGCCGACGCATGAGGAGTTCCATGCCCGGATCGCCGACCAGCACGACGGGGTGGGAGTAGAGGATGCCGGCCAGAGCGAGCCCCAGGCCCAGCGTGCCGCTGGTCGACTCCACGATGGTCGCGCCCGGCCGGAGCTCGCCGCGGGCGCGCGCCCTGCGGATCATGTGCAGAGCCGGCCGGTCTTTGATCCCGCCGGGGTTGAAGCCTTCGAGCTTGGCCCAGAACCCCTGCCGCGGGGCGGACGGAGTCGGCACGAACGTCAGCGGAGTGTTCCCCACGGCCAGGCCGAGGGACGAGTACGTCGAAGTAGGCGCGCCATTCCGGCGCGCGGCGATCATCTGCGTTGACACGTCTATATCCCCGAAAGTGAAATGATGCGAAGTTTGCATGCATGGCGACATACCGTCACACCGCTGGAACAACGGGATGACGAGTGCGGGCAGCCGCCTATATACGCATCACGCGGATATTCGCTGGATCGGGAATCGAGTGCGTCACGATGATGCCGCGTACCGGTCGGGACCGCAGGTCGCGGTGATCGGCCGAGGCTGAGGACACCGCCTGGGAGATGGCCGGCAGGTGCACGCTGGAGGGTCCGGTCGCCGAGCAGTCCTCCTCGGTCCCGTGCCGGTGCCCTGGAGGCAGGTCATGGTGATGACAGTCGGCGTCCGGCGACACCCAGGGCGCTGACGCGGCGGTGTGGGCGGCGTGGGCGTCCGCCTCCGACATGATCACGGCGGCGCAGGCCCCGCCGTGGGTGAACACCAGCGAGACGAGCATGGCGACCAGGAGCACCATGTTCACGAGCAACCGGCCGGCACCCGATATGGCCGGCCGGCAGGAACGCCGCACTGATGTCGCGAACATCACTCGCCGGTAATGCCCGTGCCCGTCATATGACGCGCCCAGCCGATACACCGTCTTTCGCAAAACGGATTTTCCGCGTCCGCTCGCTGAAAGCTCGACTATCCGGTGAACGGCTGACGGAGATCGAGGCCGCCACGCCGACACCGCGGCAATACCGCTGCCACCAGGCCATTTCACTGAGACTGGAACCAAATTCGCGCTGGTGGGGCGCGTCTACCGGATGACCTGCCGGCCGCTGACACGCGTGGAGAGTTCGATGGCCCTGACCAGACGAGAGATGGTCGCAGGACTGGGCGCGCTCGCGGCGAACCCACTGGCCGATCACACGCGACGGAGCCGGCGCCCGGGAGGTCCCATCGCCCCCGAGCCGCCGGCCGTACCCGCCGGCGTCTCACCCGAGCAGCTTGCGCGAGACGAGCGTTTCTGGGGCGCCGTGGCGGCTCAGTTCCAGGTGAGCGACGAGTTCGTCAACCTGGAGAACGGCTACTACGGGATCATGCCGGAGCCCGTGCGGCAGGCCTACCACCGCAATGTCGATCTGCTCAACGAGAACAACTCCCGCCTGCTGCGCACCACCTACAAGGCACAGGCCGACCAGATCCGGCACCGCGTCGCCGAGGCCCTGGGCGCCTCCGCTGAGGACATCGCCCTGACCCGCGGCGGTACCGAGGCTCTGCAGAGCCTCATCGCCGGCTACAACCGTCTGCGTCCTGGAGACGCCGTCATGTACGCCGACCTCGACTATCACAGCGCCCAGTACGTCATGAACTGGCTGCCCGACCGGCGCGGTGCGCGCGTCGAACGCATCGTGATCCCCGAACCGGCGACGCACCAGGCGGTGCTGGACACCTACGAACGCGCGCTGGAGGAGCATCCGCGGGTCAGGCTGCTCCTGCTCAGCCACATGAACAACCGCACCGGCCTCGTCACGCCGGTGCGTGAGATCGTCGCGATGGCCCGCCACAAGGGCGTCGACGTGATCGTCGACGCCGCCCATTCCTGGGGCCAGCTCGACTTCGCCATCGATGACCTCGACGCCGACTTCGCCGTGTTCTCGCTGCACAAATGGATGGGGGCGCCTTTGGGCTCAGGTTTCGTGTACATCCGGAAGCACCGGCTGGCCGACATCGACATGGCCTTCGCCGACGAGACCTACCCCGCCGGCGACATCCGCTCGCGGGTGCATTCGGGCACCATGGACGTCGCTCCCATCCTTACCGTCGGCACGGCCCTGGACTTCCACCACGCACTGGGCGCGGCCAACAAGCAGGCCCGGCTGAGGTTCCTGCGCGACCGCTGGGTCGATCAGGTCCGCGACATCGAAGGCATGCAGATCCTCACCCCCGACGACCCTCGCATGTACGGGGCGATCACGGCGTTCCGCTTCACCGGCCGGGCCCGCACCGCTGACAACATCGCCATCACCGACCACCTGATGGACAGGCACCGGATCTTCACCGTGCAGCGCAGCGGAGTGACGGCCGGCGCCTGCGTACGGGTCACACCCGCCCTGTTCACCACCCCCGACCACCTCGACCGCCTCGCCGACGCCTTGCACGCCCTACCTACGGCTCTGCGCCGGTGACAAGCTCAGCGCACGCCACATTGACCGGCGCCACACCTGTCCGACGACCTCGCCGCGTGGACGGTGGAGATCGAGGCCGTCAGCCCGTGGGGGTCGACCACTCCACCAGCGGCGGGCGGACCGACGCGCACAACGGCTGACGCTTGGCGTCCGTCAATCCCAGCCGCGCTACCAGGGCGCCACCGGCCACGGCTCTCTCCAGCACGTCAGCGGGAACCGCCTCCAGCCACAGCTTCGCCCGCCGGAACATCGAGAACGCTCCGGCCTCGTCGACCGTCCCCCACGACAGGTAGACGAACCGGCCGCCCGGCCGGCCTTGCACGAACGGGCCGCGCAGATCCCAGCCGGACTCCGTGCGGGTCGCGGTCACCTCCAGCTCCCACACCGCCGAGGAGACGTCCGCAGCCGTCATGCCGAGGAGTTCACCGGTGCGATCCCGCCCCTGCACGCCGACATGAATGTTGGAGTAGCCAGGGAACCCAGGTGCCCGTTCACACTCCCGGCCCGGCAGGTCGGATGCTTCGATACAGATCAGCATCCCAACATCATGCCCGCGACCCAGGTCATCGATGGCATGATCGGCGACCATGTCGATCAGGGGCCCCGCGGGCGAACGTGATCGCCGGTACGCGCGCCATATGCTCGGCGACCGCCTTGGGTACGGCAGGTTCGTGGGTCGCTGAACGTCCCGGGGTGCACAGGAAGCGGCGGAGTGTGTCGGACCCCGGAAGCGCCGCGTATGGCGGTGAAAGCTAGTGTGGATGCACATAAGCGGTGACTTGCCTCATTGTCGCGCTTATGCCGGGAGGTGAGGTGGCGGCCCGGAAAGTCACGTCCGAGAGCCACGCTGAGCAGCCGCAGGCGGGGCGGCTCGGCGTCCTGGAGACCTCGGACGAAGAGCAGTGGAGCGCGCAGACGCTGACGCTGGCTCTCCAGCAGGCGACGACGGGCCTGGGCGGCCTGGGCGCCCTCGTACACAGGTGCGATTCCGCCACCGGGTGCCTGCGCCTGGCGGCGGCGGGCGGGATTCTCCCGGAGGCCGCCGAGGCGTGGGCGGTTCTTCGCACCGCGCAGGACGTGGCGCCCGCACGCGCCCTGCGGTGTGGCGGCTATGTCCATGTGGGCGGGGACAGCTTGGGGATCGGGGCGGCCGGCACGGTGGCACTGCCACTCCCGGGTGCCGACGGGCCGGTCGGGGTGTTGTCCGTGCTCACGGCACGGCCCGCCGAGCCGGACGACGAGCAGCGATCCTTTCTCGCTGCGGTGGCGGCATGGGCCGCCGCGCGCCTGGAAGGCCTGCCCGGCACGGCGCCGGGCCTCACTACGGTGGCCGGGTCCGAGCGGACGGTCCGGATGGGCGAGCTGACCGCGGCGCTCGCCGAGGCCGTCACCACCCAGGACGTCGTGCAGGCCGTCGCGGACCATGTCCTGCCTCCGTTCCGTGCCGACGGGCTCGTGGTCTGGCTGATCGAAGGCGGCCGGCTGTACGTGGTCGGCGCCGCCGGGTACCCAGAGGAATTCCTCCGTCTTGTCGACCGGCTCCCGCTCACCGAAACCGCCCCGGTGACCGACGTGCTGGGCACCGGTGCTCCCCGGTTCATCGGATCGCTCGCGGAGTACTGCAGGCGCTATCCGACGATGGCGCACGTGGCGCAGGCGTCACCGAGGAACGCCTGGGCGTTCCTGCCCGTGATCGCCTCCGGGCGGTACATCGGCTCATGTGTGGTCTCGTTCACCCAGGAGCGCGTCTTCAGCGACGAGGAACGCACCCTGCTGACGGCGTTGAGCGGCCTGGTCGGCCAGGCGCTGGAACGGGCCCGGTTGTACGACGTGGAACACGCCCGTGCACAGGAACTGCAGCGCGGCCTGCTTCCCCGGGAGCTTCCCCGCCTCCCCGTCGCCTGCGCCGCCGCGCGCTACCTGCCCGCAGGCCGGGGCGAGGAGGTGGGCGGCGACTGGTACGACCTGATCCCGCTGTCCGGCGGCCGGGTCGCCATGGTGATCGGCGACGTCATGGGACACGGCATCACCGAAGCGGCGACCATGGGTCGCCTGCGCACCGCCGTACGCACCCTCGCCGACCTCGACCTGCCGCCCGACGAATTGATCGGCCACCTCAACGACCTGGTCAGCGACCTCGGTGACGACTTCTACGCCACCTGCCTGTACGCCGTCTTCGATCCCACCACCCGGACCTGCACGCTCTGCCTGGCCGGCCATCCCCCACCGGTCATCGTCCACCCCGACGGCACCGTGCTGTGCCCCCACCTGACCGCCGACCCGCCGCTGGGCGCCGCGGAACCGCCCTTCGAGATCCACGAACTGCATCTGCCCGAGGAGAGCCTGCTGGTGCTCTGCACCGACGGCCTGGTCGAATCCGCGACCCGTGACGTCGACCAGGGACTGGCGCAGCTCCGCCGGATCCTGGCCCAGGCCGTGCCCCGCATTCCTCACCTCTGGTCAGGACGCCAGGGCGAGGACGTCGGGCGCCTGGAGGATCTCTGCGACACGGTCGTCTCGGCGCTGCTGCCCGCCCGTGAACAGACCGACGACGACGCCGCCCTGTTCATCGCTCACATCCGCGGCACCGCCGCCGACGATGTCGCCACCTGCAACCTCCCCGACGACCCCAGGGCGGCCGGACAGGCCCGCAAATACGTCCGCAGACAATTGGCCATCTGGGGACTGGACGATCTGACGGTCACCACCGAGCTTCTGGTCAGCGAACTCGTCGGCAACGTGATCCGGCACGCGAAGGGCCCCATGCGCCTGCGCCTGCTGCGCAGCCGCTCCCTGATCTGCGAGGTCTACGACGGCAGCCTCAGCACCCCGCGCATCCGCCACGCCTCCTACACCGACGAAGGCGGCCGGGGCCTGCAGTTGGTGGCCGCCCTCTCCCGCCGCTGGGGAGCCCGCTACCTCTACGACGGCAAATGCATCTGGACCGAGCAATCCCTCCCCTGCTGACGCCAGCACGAAACGGCCCCTGCTGGAAGGCGCCATACCGCCGGAGGCATCTTTCCCACGATCCGTGGTCGCAGCCGCAAGGTCACCGACCATCATGCCGACTCCGGTAAGGACGAGAAGGGATTCACGAGGGAGATCATTCCGCCTGCGATACCTTGGCGGAGTGTCGAGTAGCGGGCGCCGTCTGTCGGTCGAGGAACAAGCCGTCATACTCGCACTGCTCGCGCGAGATTTCCCAGGCGTAGACGAACTTCGGGCTCAGGTTCCTTCGGCAGTCGTCAGCGGGCGATGCGGATGCGGATGCGCGACCGTGAATCTCCGCGCAGGGACAGGACCTCGTGCATGCGCCTCACCGGTGCAAGACGGCGTTCTGATCTCCGGCAACGTCCATGGGCGCGATGATGGCGTCCTGCTGATCGTCCAAGATGGCCATCTCTCGTGTCTTGAGGTCTACTCCGTCGACGATGAGCCGGCCCCGCTCCCACGACCTGAGGATCTCATCGTTGACCCGCCCGGCTCCCGGCTCGCGTGAAGTCCCGTGGGGAATCACACGCGAAGATCCACCTTGAACCTGCGGATGAAAGACGATTCGATCAGGCCCTGAGGCTCCGACCTTGCGTCCAGCCCAGGCGACCGGCGGCCCGTCCGGGCAGGCTGGACCGTGTCCCCACCTTGGGAGACAGGTTGTCAATGCGTCTACATCCAGGCGAGCCCGAGGCCGTTGGCTGGCGGGTGGTGACCGTGCTCGACGCCGTCCGGCAGTTGCGCGATGCATCACCCGACGTCATCGGCCGTCCGCGGGTGATCGCGATCGACGGCCGGGGCGGTGCCGGCAAGACGACCCTGGCCGAGCGGCTACGCAAGGTGGTGCCCAACTCCGCCGTCGTGCACACCGACGACATCGCCTGGAACCACGCCTATTTCGACTGGGGCGCCGTGCTCGTCGAGAACATCCTGCGGCCCCTGCACCGAGGTGAGGCGGTGGACTTCCGCCCTGATGCCTGGATCACCCACGACCGGCCCGGAACGATCTACGTCCCCGCTGGTGCCGACTTCATCTGGATCGAGGGCACCGGCATCATTCGCGAAGAGCTTGCCGCGTGGTTGGACGCCTCGGTGTGGATGCAGGGTGACCTCGATGAGCAAGAGCGCTTGTTGGTCGTCCGCGACGGTGACTCCCCTGAGCAACTCGAGCACGTGGCGAACTGGCTGCTGGAGGAACTGCCGTTCATCTTGCGAGAACAGCCGTGGGCCCGAGCCACCATGATCGTCGCCGGCCCTCCGCAGATCGACCACGACCCGGACACCGAGTTGGTCGTCGCCCCGCCGACCAGCCCTTAGGTCGGCCGCCCCGCAGAACGCAGGTGAGCGGTTTGAGATCGAGAATGTCGGGGTGGAGCGCAGCAACTTCACGAAGTTCTGGGCGTAAGCGCTGAAGAATGCCGATCAGCTGAAGTCGCGAGGTTCCGAGCCGGGTCCTTGTGCTGGAGCGGGTGACGGGAATCGAACCCGCGCCGTCAGCTTGGGAAGTCTTTCGTGATCACGGAGTCTGAGCCGGGAAACGCTGACCTGGACGTATGGCGGTCGAGTCACCGTGAGTCCCGCTGCTTCCCACTGATCGCCGGCCGAACGGGCACGCAACGGGCACGGTCTGCCATTTGGCCGTAGCCGTAGCCGTAGTTGTGGCCGTACAGCCGACCGCCGAATATTCAGGTGGACGCGCTGGGCCGAAGCGGCCGAGAATCTAGCGGATGAGCTCATGCCCCTTCTGTCCCATCGGCGCCGGTGACGTGGACAGTGAGCTCGTCGCCTATCGCACCGCCAACGTCTTCGTTCTGCCCGTGCCCTGGCAGCGAGCGAAGAACCTTGGTCACTGTCTCGTACTACCGACTGCGCACGTGACGAGTCTCCATGCTGCCCCTGGCCATCTCTTGGCCGAGCTGTTCGAGGTGGTCGCCCAAGTAACCGCTGCCGTACGGGAGGCGTTCGGAGCACCCGGGAGCATGGTTCTCCAAAACGACAACATCCCAGGCCAGACGCTGTTTCATCTGCACGTCCATGCGATCCCCCGTTCTCCCGGCGACGGATTCATTCTCGCGGACCCCGACAAGCTCGAGATTCCCTTCGAAGTTCGAGCGCAGCAGGCTGCACAACTCCGCAAGGCGCTCACCAGGCGATAGCCCTCGGAGGGTGAACGCCGACCCGGACCCTGTTCTTCTCTGTAGTCACCTCGATTTTCCGTGCAGTTCCCGCCCCACGTGAGGCCGGTCGTGAGTGACCGTGGTCGCCCCCTCGTCACCCTGGCTAATGGCCGGCGAGTGGCCCGGCGATCAGCTCATGAGCTGCACATGTCCATACCGACGAATCTCGAAGCATCGGATGGGCCGCCGCTCACCCGCACCCACTGGCTGGACCGCGATGAAAACGCGTGTTTCTCCGACGGGTTGGCCTTTGCTGGACTCAGAGGATCATGTTCCACGCCCGATCGGAAACCTGCCTCCTGTCCAGAACGGTGCCGGGCGGCCCGCAGTCATACGGACGAGGTCTCCTGCAGGTTCGCCGCGCCGTGGGTTCGTATGACGGAGGCAGGGTAATCTGTATGACATGGAAGGCTGTGGATGAGCAAGCCGCTCCCGATCATCGAACTGCCGTTGGACTGGGACGAGGCGAACGTCGACCACGCGCAGCGGCACGGCATCTCGCGAGAGGAGATCGAACAGGTCGTCCGCAACATGCCTGACGTGCGCCAGTCGCGCAGGGATGGGGAACCGATCCCTGATCACTACCTCCTGGTGGGAGTTACCGATGCGGGGCGACGAGTCACCGTGATCGTTCTCTACCCCGTCACCAAGAAGCGAGACTGGGGTCTGTACGAGCTCGAGATCGCAAGACCGATCACCGCATATGACACACCGAAGAAGGGTGCATCATGACCAAGGCTGAACCGACTGCTCGGGACATCGCCACAATGGCCGAGGCAGAGCGTGCCCAGTGGTTCTACGATAACCGCGAGCAAATGGCCGAGGAGTCCACACCTGCTGTTCTCGATCGTGTCATATCGGTGCGGGTCAGCCCTGATGATCTCGGTTTGCTGACTGAGGCCGCATCCACAGCAGGGATGAAACTGAGCGCATGGTTGCGCAAGGTGGGCCTGGAAGCTGCGGCGATGGCATCGGCTGCCCCGCCTGCAGCAGTGCTGTCAGGCGAGGAGACGCGGCAGCTCCAGGATTCAGTTCAAAACATCGTTGTATTGCTGGAACGAAGTGGGATCAGGCTTGGTGCCGCTGGAGACGAGCGCGAACAGTCGCTGGTCCTGAAGTCGGAACGTCGTACGCGAAAGAAGAAGATCAAGACTGGAAAGTGACGCAAGAAGTGCAGCCATGATCGAGGCTGATGTCGCAAGTTCTCGAGCCGGGTCTTTGCGTTGAGAGCAGGTGACGGCAATCGAACTTGCGCTGTCAGCTTGGGAAGTACCTCGATCACCGCACGTGGGGCCGTTGACCTGGGTCTGAGGCTGGTCGTGAGTGGTCGTGATCAACCCCTCGTCACCCTGGCTTATGGTCCGCGAATGGCCCGGCGGTCACTCCTCCCACTCATCGTGATCGAGCACGAGGTTTGCTGAACCTAGCGTTACTCGAGGTTGAAAGCGTGATGTCGTTAGGGCGGGTGGGGGACGAGTCCGGTGCCGACGAGGCAGCCGTCGAGAACGTCGTGACGGTACTGGAGTCGGCGTAGCCCTTGGCGGACAGAGGTGATCAAATCTTGCGGGTCGGTGAAGGCGCGATTGGCCAAGGTTGTGCGTCGTAGTACCGACCAGATGCCCTCCACCGGGTTGAGGTCGGGGGCGTAGGTAGGAAGCTGGTAGACGGTGAGCCAGTCGTGTTCGGCGATGTAGCGGCGCATCCCTGCGGTCAGGTGGGTGTTGAGGTTGTCCCAGACCAGCACGATCGGGCCGCCGAGCTGGTGGTGGGCGGCCCGGATCAGGTCGCGGTAGTCGGTCCAGGCGAAGCTCTTGCGTCCGTCAGGGCGGGCGTCGGTGCTGGGCCCATAGATCAGACGGGACGGTTGTCGGGGCTTGTAGCAGGCCAGGGCGGCCACCGATAATCGGCGCCGGGAGCGGCCGCGTACGCGCACGATCGGGGTGGCCCCGCGCCGGGCCCAGGTCCGGGTGACCGGCGGCGTCATCGAGAACCCGGCCTCGTCTTCTAAGACGATCCAGGCCCCGAGCGCCGCCGCGGTTGTTCCACCTGCGGCCAGGTCTCCTTCATTCATCCGGCCACCGCGGCCTCGTTGCGCTCGACCGCCCGGCGCGCCGGCACCTGAGCCGACCAGCCGTGCCGCTTGAGCAGAGCAGCCACCCCCTGGATGGTGTAGCTCTTGTGGAACCGACGGCCGATCAGGGTCTTGATCCGGGCCAGGGTCCAGGTCTGGTCCGGCCAGCCGTGCGCCACCGGCCCCTTGTCCAACTCGGTCTCCAAAACGGCGAACAGCTCATCGCTCAGCAACGGCAGCGAGGCCGGGCCCTTGGAGATCAGCGCCCGTTCACCGCCCTGCGACCAGGCTTTACGCCACCGCTGCACCGAGCGGACACTCACCCGCAGATCACGGGCGATGACCGCGTTGTCCTCCCCGGCGACGAATCGGCTGGCCGCCTGGATCCGCAACCGTTCACGGAAGGCCCTCCGCTCCGCGGTCAGTCCGCCACCCTGCGCGTATCGCATGACGATGGCATACCTCGGCGATCACCATCCGTCAGCTACCTGCGACACCACACTTTTAAGGTCAGATAGTTGTCCCTTTCCACTTTCTGGATGGCAGTGAGTGGTCAAGGGTGTGTCGGGCTCGGAGAGCGTGAGAAGGAGTTCAGCAAGACAGCGGAGCGCGATCTTGTCTCCCACGATCACGACCTCGTTCTCGTGTGCCCGGACCGTCAGTCGGTGATCCGTAGGCCAAGATCGCGGCGCTCGATAGTCGGGAGCATATACGGGGATGCGGGCGGTCACGGGTTCGGCTACGTCGGGACGATCGTTCACGCCATCAGTGTCCACGGTTGCGCACCAGCATCTACGCCGACCCTGCTGATCATCCGTTGCCCGCTTTGGACGAGACTAGGCACCTCGGAAGTCCCCCGGTCGGACACTCACCCACGAGTAGTCGGCCTGCCGCGTTCAGCCCGACGCTGCCACCTCGCTGGCCCGCCACCAAGCGATGGCCATCGCGGTCCAGGTCCACAGAGTGGAAAGCCGACTTGGACCGTTACGATCCCGGTCATGGAAAAGCTGGATCCCCGCCGCACCGCATTGGTCCTTATCGACCTGATGACGCGCATCGTTGAGCAGCCCACGGCACCACATTCCGGACCTACCGTGGTGGCCCGCTCCCTCGCTCTGGCCGACGCGGTGCGAAAGGCGGGCGGTCTCGTCGTCTCCGTGCGGGTCGAGCGGCCAGGCGTCGCGGAGCAGCCACCGGGCAGCGAGCTGGTGGAAGGGGTACTCGGCGACCTGGAGATCGTGAAACGCACCTGGGGTGCATTCCACAACACCGGGCTGGAGGAGGCGCTGCGTGAGCACGCCATCGACACCCTGATCATCACCGGGATCGCCACGAACTTCGGCGTCGAGCAGACCGCGCGTTTCGCCGACGAGTTCGGCTTCAAGGTGATCCTGCCCGAGGACGCGGTCACGGCACTCGACGCGCGCGCCCATGAGTTCGCCTTCGACTACATCTTCCCGCGTATCGCTACCGTCTGCACGACGGCCGAGGTCGTGGCAGCGCTGGACTGAGATGACTCACCGACCTCATCTACCAGCACACCGCCATGGAGCGAGACCGGGCCATCGCTGACACGCTGGGCAGGCTGGCCACTGAGGCACGACCTGGCGGCGGAGACCGGAGGCTCGGAATACCGGAAGAGGCCCGCACGCCAAGCTGACACCACCTCGGCCGCCGAGGTGGTGTCGGAGGATCCGCGGTGCGGTCAGGTCGGGATGGCGCCGAGCTGACGCAGCTGGGACAGGACGTCGACGACTCCCCAGATCTCGGCGATGCCGCCGTCGGCGAAGCGGAAGATGAAGATCTCGTTGTAGGAGACGGCTCTGCCAGTGGGCGGCAGGCCTCTGAAGTCGCCCTGGTGGGTCCCGGTCACCGTGTTCCTGGAGACGACCTTGTCCCCCTCCGCGATCATGTCCTTGGCCGCGACGTGCAGGTCGGGGAAGGCGTGCAGGAGTACCGTCCACACCTGCTTGAGCGCCTGCACTCCGGTCAGCTCACTCGGCACCGGCGCGTGGAACAGCACATCCGGATGAACGATCTCGTCGACGGTCTTGGCAATGAACGCCAGATCTCCGGAGTTCACCGCGTCATGGAAGCGGTTGAGTACCGCCTTGTTGGCGGTCGTCTGGTCCGTTGTCATGTGGCTTCTCCTCGAATCGGGGATGGCGGGCGGGACAGGGCAGCCGGCTTCTGACCAAAAGCGGTGGAGACGGGGACCGTCCCTGAGGGCTGCGCCTTGCCGCAATGGCCGCGTCGTAGGCCTGGTAGACGGTGATGGAGTGCGCGTTACAGGGGGCACGGATCTGCCGGTAGGGCACGTTCATGACCTCCAGAGTGGCGAGCGGTGCTCAACCCGGGCAACGGAATAACAGGATGAGAGGCGGGGGTTGGGCTTCTATCCTGTCGATCATGACGGTGGCCTTTCTGTTCTGCGCCGATTCGCTCTGGCCGCGGCGGGTCGATCCGCATTTCGAGGCGCAGGCGCAAGCCGTACGGAACATGGACGGGCGGCTGGCGCTGATCGACCATGACGCGGTCGTGGCCGGCCGGATGGCCGAGGCGGTGGCGCGGGTTCCGAGCGGATTCGGCCCGGCGTGGTATCGGGGCTGGATGTTGCGGGCCGAGCAGTACCTGGCGATGGAGGAGGCGCTGCGCGCCCGCGGCTGCCAACTGCTCGTCAGCGGGCGGGACTATCGCGCGGGGCATGAGTTGCCCGGCTGGATCGACTGTTTCCGGCACCTGACGCCGCAGACCGTCGTGCTGCCGATGGCGCAGGGCACCCCTCCTCCAAATGCGGAACGGCTGGCCCAAGCGGTGGCCGGGTGGAGCGATAGCGGCTTCGTGATCAAGGACTACGTCAAGTCACGCAAGCATGAGTGGTTGGACGCCTGTTACGCGCCGAACCTGGCCCGGCTACCGGATGTGGTGGCCAGGTTCGTCGAGCTTCAAGGTGAGGATCTGGTCGGTGGGTTGGTCATCCGACGCTTCGAGGACTTCGAGCACCGCGAGCTGCGGGTCTGGTGGGTCGATGGTGAGCCGGTGTTCGCCGGCCCGCACCCCGACGACCCTGAAGCCGACCTCGAAGCGCCCGGGGATCTGAGCGATGTACGTGCCGCCGTGCGTCGGCTCGGATGCCGTTTCGTTACCACAGACCTGGTGCGGCGGGCCGACGGTGTCAGGCGGGTGATCGAGGTCGGCGACGGCCAGGTGAGCGACTGGCCACCCGGCGCCGACCCCGCCTTGCTCTACGCCGCACTGCGCGAAGTCGTGGCTACTCCCGGCTGATCAGGGGCTGGGTCGCGGGCCCTTGGCGTAGGGCCTCCTCGGCGACCATGGCGATCTGGTCCTCGGCGACCGGGTCGAGTAGGACCTGGTACACCTACCGCTCGACTCCGCGAGCGGTGAGGACCTCACGCCATGGCCTTCCCCCGCGAGGCTCGCCGGCAAGGATCTGCTCGGCCTTGACATGCATCTGTTCTCTGGAGGGTGGTGACCGGGACCGGCTATTGGCTGCCGACCTGAGCTGCCAGGATCCTCGGCATGCTGATCACTGGATTCGAGGACCACCCCCTCGTCGATGGCTCCTACCTCTTGGACGACCCGGTGTTCTGGGCCATCCATGTCCTGCAGATCGGGGTGATCGGGCTCACGGACATCGAAGAAGCATTCGGCGTGGACATCGTCTACGCAGAAGAACTCGAGGATCAAGTGTTCGATCACGACCATTGGCCTGTCTTCACCGTTCCACTGCGGAGCACAGGCAACATCCATATCGTCTACCGGAACCTAGTTGGCGACATGGGCCTGGACTATGTCCTGACGCACCCCAACTTGCCCGACGATTTCGGCCTCGCCTCAATCGCCGCAGATTTCATTGGCCCAGGCATGTCCTGGCCTGAGCTCATCACCATCGCTCACCAGCCACCTACCGCTGATGACAGAACGCTGCTGGACGCTGCCGGTCGACTGCTCATCCTCCTGCCCGCCCTCGGCGACACTGACCTACCCGACACCGCCGTCCCGACCGTCGCAGCGGCACTTTCCGAATTGACCACCAGCCCAGACCCCAACCACATCGCGGAGATCCTTCTTCGCAACGACAAGGCATACTGGCAACCCGCCACCTGGGATCAACTGAGCAACGGCGCGACCGTCTGCGATGAGCCCCGCAGCCGCCGGTACGGAGTCCCATGGGAATGCGCCACCGACCAAGACGTGACCGTCACCCGCGCCCTCACAGGCACCTGAGATCGGCAACACCCGGCAAGGAGTGCTCCGCTACACGGTCGCGTCGTGGTGACACCCCGGGTGACAGATCTTCATCGCTCGTTGAAGGGGGTCTGTCTTCAGCGGGCCCTCGCGGTGATGACCGGAGCGTCGCTCAGAGAGCTGATGGCGCGCATGGGGCACTCACCGGCGGCCGATCAACGTCTTGATCCGGGCCAGGGTCCAGGTCTGGTCCGGCCACCCGTGCGCCACCGGCCCCTTGTCCAGATCGATCTCCAACACGGTGAACAGCTCATTGCTCAGCAGCGGCAGCGAGGCCGGCCCCTTGGACTCCAGCGCCCGATCACCGCCGTCCGACCAGGCTTTACGCCACCGCTGCACCGGACGCACACTCACCCGCAACTCATGGGCGATGACCGCGTTGTCCTCCCCGGCCACAACCCGCCCGGCCACCTCAATCCGCAACCGTTCACGGAAGGCCCGCCGCTCGGCGGTCAGCCCGCCACCCTGCGCGTATCGCATGACCACGGCACACCTCAGGGATCATCACCCGTCAGCTATCTGCGACACCACACTTTTGCGGTCAGTAGATGCACGACGTCCCCAGGTCGCACAAGTGTTCATCATTCGCACAATACGTAACGTTCCGATAACCAGAGCGAGAGGGGTGGCTGAAGTGCACAGATGTGAGGGATGCCAACTCGTTACGGAGTTGGGGGGTGCACAGTCCGACATCGCCGTGTTAAAACTCCTGATAAGTCGATATCGGGGACAAACAGAGCAGGTGGTGTGGGTGACGTACAAACCTCCCTTCACCTGTGCCCCGGGCGGCGCTCCGCCGGCGGGTCCCGCCACGCTGCGCCGGGCGACACTCTCGCTGGTGCTGCGCGAGCTGCATGCTGCCATGCCCGAGCAGGCGTACGGGTTGCGCGGCATGCCGGTGCCCGACCCCGGCGAACGGGTGGCCGACATCGCCAGAGGCCCGGCCTCTGGCGACCGGCGCATGACGACGGCGGTGGCACAGGTCGGCGAGTGGCTCGGGCTCGGCGGCTCGATCCTGGCCAACCTGTTCAACAACCACATCATCGACCACCCGACCACGATCATGGACTTACCCAGGCCGGCACCTTACTGACGGCCCCACAGACCTGGAGACGGCAACCTCCAGCAACCGCAATATCCGCTACCACCAAGTGGCAATAAGCGCGGCGGCGCGCGCCTTGCCTGACATCCCCCAAGTCAGGAAAGGCTTTTCATGTCACCACGTCATCGAACGTGGGCCGGGCTGCTCGACGCAGCCCTGCCAGAAAACGGACGACGCCCGAGACGTCGCACCGCGACCACGATGGCCTTGGCCCTCATCGCCCCTTTCATCACGCTCCTCACGACGCCGGTGAGCGTCCAGGCCGCCACGGCGGCTGAGCCCGCTTTCAAGGTGCTCGTGGTGCGCAGCACCCAGAACGCGGTGTCGTCGGCCGGCCTGGCCGCGATCCGGGATGCGGCCAGAACCGGTGATTTCACGGTCGTGGCGCCCGGGCCCGCTGACGTGGGCGACCATTTCACGGAGAAGAAGCTGCAGCAGTACCGCGCGGTCGTGTTCTTGGACACGGGTCTCGCGAGCCCGCTCACGGACGCGCAACGCGCGAACTTCGAGAGCTACTTCCGCGACGGCGGCGGCTTCGTCGGCGTCGGCTCGGCGGTCGAGACCGACGAGTCCTGGTCGTTCCTGACCGACGTCCTGGGGACGCGTGCGTCCGGCAGGACCGACGTGCAATCGGGTGACGTGAAGGTCGCCGACCGCGTCCACGACGCGAGCAAGGATCTGCCGCAGCTCTGGTCGCGGACCGACAACTGGTACAACTTCACGAAGAACGTCCGCGGTCTGTCACACGTCCTCGCCACCGTCGTCGAGGACCCGTTCGGGCCGCAGCCGCAGGGCGCCGACCTCGACGGCATCGCCGGGGGCACGATGGGCGCCGATCACCCGGTCTCGTGGTGCAAGGACTTCCAGGGCGGCCGCTCGTTCTACACCGGCCTGGGCAACACGGCCGCGAGCTTCGACGCCGGCCTCACCAAGCACCTCAAGGGCGCGATCGGCTGGGCCGCGGGCCAGGCCGACCCGGTCTACAGCGATTGCGGCGCGACGGTGCTGGCCAACTACCAGCAGACGAAGATCGGCTCGCCGCCGAACCTGCAGGAGCCGATCGGCTTCGACCAGCTGCCGGACGGCCGCGTTCTGCAGACGGACCGCCTCGGCTCGCTGCGCATGCACGACTCGACCACGGGCGTCACCACGGTCGTCGCCAACTTCGCCGACCCGAGCCTGCCGATGACGCAGCAGATCTACTCCGCGGGCGAGGACGGGCTCTATGGCCCGGCGGTCGACGCCGACTTCGCGACCAACAAGTGGGTCTACCTCTACTACTCGGGGAAAGAGGTCACCGACGTCAAGCTGAGTGACGGATCGGTCGTCACCCAGGTCACGCCGAACACCAACCCGCCGAACGTGGCGGCGTCCAAGACCGCGTGGGATCCCTACGTGGGCTATTTCCAGCTCAGCCGCTTCAAGTTCGTCGACGCCACCGACAGCACGCCGGCGCACCTCGACATGGGCTCCGAGCAGCAGATCATGCGCGTGCCGGTCAACCGCCAGGAGTGCTGCCACGTCGGGGGCGACATCGACTTCGACAAGCACGGCAACCTCTGGATGGTCACCGGCGATGACACGCCCGCGGGTGGCATCAACGCCGGCGGCTACGGCCCGTACAACTCGCAGAAGACCGACGAGCAGCAGACCGTGCGCGTCACCAACGCGACGGGCGGCACGTTCACGCTGACCTTCGAGGGCCAGACGACGGAGCCGATCGCGTGGAACGCGGATCGCAATGCGATCGACGCGGCGCTCGAGGCGCTCTCGAACATCGAGGCGGATGAGATCCAGACCAGCGGCGGCCCGGTCAACACGTCGAACGTCAACGTGTTCTTCCGCCGCGGCAAGCAGCAGTCCGATCAGCCGCAGATCACCGCCGACGGCGCCGGCCTGACCGGCACCGCCACGCCGGCGATCGCCACCACCACGGCGCAGGCGGGCGGCTGGTATCAGCGGCTCACCGGTGACTCGCGCCGCAGCGCGCTGAACACCAACGACCTGCGCGGCAAGGTGTTGCGGATCAAGGTCAAGGACGGCGACATCCCCGCCGCCGACGCCAACAAGGCCGACCTCGGCTCCGGCACGGGCGCCTACTCGATCCCGTCGGGCAACCTGTTCCCGCTGGTCGCGGGCGCGCCGCAGGACAAGACGCGGCCGGAG
Source organism: Sphaerisporangium sp. NPDC049457 (assembly GCF_055586705.1). NCBI lineage: Bacteria > Bacillati > Actinomycetota > Actinomycetes > Streptosporangiales > Streptosporangiaceae > Sphaerisporangium > Sphaerisporangium sp. NPDC049457. The sequence goes on from NZ_JBVJHR010000024.1 coordinate 50,554, forward strand.
GTCTACGCGATGGGTTTCCGCAACCCGTTCCGGATCCAGGTCGACGAGAACGACGTGGCCTACATCGGCGACTACTCGCCCGACGCCCAGACACCGCAGCGCTCGCACGGCCCGTCGGGCACCGGCCGCTACGAGATCGTGCGCAAGCCGTCCAACTACGGCTGGCCGACGTGCTACAAGCGCGACCTCGCGCACTACGAGTGGAACTTCCACGAGTTCGCGCCCGGCACCACCACCGCGGGCACGCCGCTGAACGACCCGCCTCAGAAGTTCGACTGCGACGGGCCGACGCAGCGCAACGACTCGCTGTGGAACATCGAGGGCGGTCCGACGGTCGAGCCGGGCCTGAGGGACGTCCCGCCGGTCACCGACCCGGACATCTGGTACTCCTACCGCGACAACAACACGAACGCGCCGCTCGGCACCCCGTGCGAGGCCTACTACGCGCCGACCCCGGGCCCGATCGCGCCCGGCTCGACGACCGAATGCCCGCGGCTGTTCCCCGAGCTCTACACCGGCGGCGTCGGTCCGCACGGGGTCACGAAGTACCACTACGACGCGCAGAACCCGAACCCTCACAAGTTCCCGCCCTACTACGACGACTCGGTGATCATCAGCGAGTGGACGCAGGACACGCTGCGCGAGGTCAAGCTCGACAAGCAGAACAACCACGTCCAGAAGATCAACAACTTCCTGGATTGCGGCAGCCGTGCGAACGCCGGGGCAGGCAGGTTCCGGTTCGAGTGCGACAACCCGATGGACCTGCAGTTCGGTTCTGACGGCGCGTTCTACCTGCTGACCTACGGCAACGGGTTCAATGTCATCAGCCCCGACGCGGGCATGTACAAGTGGGAGTACGTCAAGGGCAAGCGCGCCCCGAAGGCCGTGCTCACCACGGACCGCACCGACGGCTCAACGCCGCTGACCGTGAACTTCTCCAGCGACGGCTCGCTGGATGAGGATCCCGGCGACTCGATCCGCTACGAGTGGAACTTCGGCGACGGCTCGGCGATCGAGACCGACCCGAACCCGACACACACCTACACGCAGTCCGGCCGCTACACGGCCGTGCTGACCGTGCTCGACTCGTCCGGCAAGCAAACCTCGACCAGCACCGTGATCACCGTGGGCAACACGAGCCCGACGGTGGTCGTCAATACGCCGGTGGAGGGCGGAACGTTCGCGTTCGGCGACGACATCCCGTTCTCGGTCACGGTCACCGACCCCGAGGACGGGACGGTGAACTGCTCCGAGGTGGAGGTGACGTTCGTGCTCGGCCACGACACGCACGGCCACGCCGAGGAGTCCGTGAACGGCTGCTCGGGCGTGCTCCACACGATCGCCGACGACGTCTCACACGGCGGCAACGTCTCCGGCGTGGTCCAGGCGCGCTACACCGACCACGGCGGTCCGGGCGGCGTCCCACAGCTGACCAAGACCGGCCAGCACCAGATCCGCCAGAAGCACCAGGAGGTGGAGTTCGTCGTCAACCAGTCCGGCACCAACACGGCGAACAACAACGACGGCGGCGCCGGCGTGCACCGCGGCAGCCTGGGCTCGGGCGACTGGCTCCAGCTCAACGGCCCATTCAACCTGACCGACATCGATTCGATCAGGTTCCGCGTGGCGGACGCGGCGAACGGCCGCACGCCCGGGTCGCCGCTGGCGGCGATCGAGGTCCGTCAGGACTCGATCAGCGGGCCGATCCTGACGACGGCCAACCTCGTGTCCACCGGCGGGACGGGGACCTGGACGAGCCAGACGTTCCCGGTCTCGATGTCCGGGACGCATGAGCTGTTCCTGGTGTTCCGCTCGGTCACGGGTGGCGCCACGGGCGGCAACCTGTTCAACCTCAACTGGGCCGAGTTCGTCGGCACGGGCATCGGCAACTAGCGAACCCGCCCGTACAGCGGCAAGAAAGAGAAGAAACTCATGCGGAGAAGATTTCGCGCATCGGTAGTGGCCGCCTGCGTGACGGCGGTCGCACTCATCCCCGCGGCACCGTCGTGGGCAGAGGAAACGACACCGCCGGCGATCAACGTGGCGACGCTGTCGCCCTCTGCGCCGACCGGCCAGAACAACTGGTACCGCGGCTCGGTGACGCTGAACATGTCGGCGACCGACGACGTCGGCATCGCCAAGTTCCAGTACTCGCTCAACGGCGGCGCCGCCTACCTCGACGTGCCCGTCGAGGGGGCGCCGGCGTCGGCCACGGCGTCGGCGGTGATCACGCAGGAGGGCAACACCAACGTCCGGTACCGCGCGGTCGACACGTCCGGAAACGTCGCGGCGTTCCGTTCGATCTCGGTCCGGATCGACACGCGCGCGCCGGCCGCATCGTACCCGGCGATCACCGACGGTCACGTCGGTCACGTCGCCACACTCATCCCGACGCGCACGGACCCCGCCCCCGGCTCGGGCGGAGTGGCCGTGCTGAACATGTACCTCGACGGCAAGCTGGTCCCGCCGTTGCCGGTGCAGACCTCCGACCTGTCGCTCGGCGTGCACACGCTGGCGGTGCAGCTTTCTGACGCTGCTTCCAACAGCGCGAAGTACACGCAGACGTTCATCGTGACGACGTCGTTCGCGGACGTCGGCACGCTGATCGGCCGGTTCGTGACCGCCGGCAGCGTCCCGGCGGAGGTCGGCGCGGCGCTCCAAGCCAAGCTCGACCAGGCGAAGGCGCTCGCCGACGCCGGTTCGGCCAAGCAGGCGAGCCAGGTCCTGAACGAGTTCGTCTCGATCGCCGGCGACCAGCTCGCGCCCGGCTCGGCCCGCGGCACACTCGTGGGCGATGCGCGTTACCTGATCGACCAGCTCAAAGGCCGGCTCGCGCCGGAGCCCGCGACGGGCCTGGAGTCTGAGCCCGCGGAGGGCCCGAAGTTCATCCCGGACCCGGTGCTCGCCCCGCTCCCGCACAACCCGGACGCCGACTACAACGTCCTGGTCTTCTCCAAGACGACGGGCTTCCGGCACGACCACATCCCGCACACCGTGGCCGCGATCCAGAAGCTCGGCATCGCGCACAACTTCAACGTCGACGTCTACGACCCGCAACTCGCGACCGTCACGCTGCCCACGAGCCCGTTCCTGAGCCTCGACACGCTCAAGAAGTACGACACGATCGTCTTCGAGTCCAACGTCGGGCACCCGGGCCCGCTCGATGCGATCACCGAGCAGCCGAACTTCGAGGCCTACATGAACCAGGGCGGCGGCTATGTCGGCATCCACGGCGCCGCCGACTCGTTCGAGCTCCGCACCTGGCCGTGGTACGGCAACCTCGTCGGCGGGTTCTTCACCAACCACCCGAACGGCCAGAACGGGTTCGGCCAGTGCGGCAGCTGCATCCACGCCGAGGTGGTGACCGAAGACAACTCGCACCCGGCGACCGCGCATCTCCCTGCCAAGTGGATGACGGTCGACGAGCTCTACAACTTCGACCGCAACATGCGGGCCGACGTGCACACGCTGCTGAGCCTCAACGAGGACAGCTACCAGCGCAGCCTCAACAGCGGCAACGCGGCCACCAACCCGCTGCGGCTGATGAACGGCGACCACCCGATCGCGTGGTGCCAGAACTGGGGCGGTGGCAAGGCGTTCTCGAACATCCTCGGCCACTTCCGGACGCAGTACTACGACGACTCGTTCATGCGGATCATCCTCGGCGGAATCGAGACGACCGCCGACCGCACGGACGCCAACTGCTCGTCCTACCGCGAGACCAGCCTGCTGATCGAGGCCGACCGAGCGGCCGGGCTGCTGACCGCGGCCGCCGCGGACGCCGCCGATGCCGCCCTGGACATCGCGCGGGACAGCTACCTGGCAACCAAGTACACCACCGCCATCCCGGCGCTGAACTCGATCGTCGACCTGGCGAACGACGAGGCCTCCGGCGACGCTGCGGCGCGTTCCGAGCTCGCGCGGCAGGCGCGCGCGCTGCGGGAGTGGATGCAGAACCTCAACCGCTGACAGTGATGATGTAAGTGAGCGTCTCCCGGTGGGGTCTGACCCAACCGCTGACTGACCGCAGGGTCTTCAACGGGATCTGTCGGCCCTGGCCGGGAGGCGCTCACCTGCACTCACCGGACGCGGCGCGTGACCTTACAGGAGCCTGGCCAGAGACCCCCGTTGTACGGTTGGCCGCTCCATGGCGCGGTCTCCAGCAGCGTGAACAGTTCGGCGAGCGGACGTAGGGCCTCCTTGGGACCACGGCGATCTGGTCCTCGGCGACCGGGTCGAGTAGGAGCTGGTACACCTACAGCTCGACTCCACGAGCAGTGTTGCGTTGATCGTTTGAATCTAAGACGGCTTTCTTCGCGAAGGAGACCCGGTGAGCGCGCACCCGTTCATCGAGGCGGAGAAGCAGAGCGGTAACAACGTCAAACGGGCGTGTGAACTGCTGGGAGTCTCCCGTGCCGCCTTCTACGCCCGCCGCACCGCCCTGCCCGGCCCGCGCGCGGTGCGCGACGCCGAGCCGACCGGACGCATCGCGGAGGTCCATCACCGTTCGCGGGGCATCTACGGCGCGCCACGCGTCCACGCGGTGGGAGCAAGCTCAGTGCGGCGACAAGACGACACGACCCGACGAGACCAATATGTGACAGATCGGCGGCCCCTAGTGCGGTGACCATATGGGTCACCGGCTCGGGGAACCTATGTGTTGCTTGCGCCGGCCGTCATGGTTGCCCTCCACTGTCATGCCGACACCGATACGACTTCCGGTGAATAGGCGCGATCGGCTAGGGCTGGGCTACGCCGTACTGGAAGGAAGCCAGGGATGAGACCACGCGCCAGCCGAGCCTCTCATAAAGCGCCCGCCCCTCGACGGTCCCGCCCAGGACGCCGAGGCTGACCCCCTGGTCGATGGCCAGATTCTGCAGGGTGCGCATCACCACCGTGCCCAGTCCCCGCCGTTGGTGCGCCTCCTCTGTCAGCACCTTGTCGATGACCACGGTCTCACCGGTGCAACCCATCTGGCCGCGCGCGGCCTGCTCGCCACCGGCGGTCAGGATCCGGACGAAGGTGGCCGCTCCGCTGGTGGTCACTTCAAGTTCGTATCCGGCCGGGCAGCGGGGTTCGGCGCGGTATAGGTCCACGGTCATCATGAAGCCGGGGTCTGTGCGTTCCCACCCTTGAGTGAGGTACGGCCCAGCCTCATCGGGGGAGACGAAGAGCTTGAGCCAGGCGCCCTGTTCAGTGACGGTGGGGAGAAGTTTCACCAGCCACTGGAGGTCGGTGACGACGTATCGTCCGATCCCCTCGACCTCGATACGCCAGCCCCACGGCTCAGCCACTGGCTCATCCAGCCCCCGTGAGATCGCGAAGCCTCTGACCCAGTCGGGTACAACGTTGATCACGCCCGGCAGCGTAACAAGTGGGCAGAAGACGGAAATCGACCGTGGAGGCGCACCACAACAAGTTCGCCGCGCAGTCGGGCGCGACCTTCGCGCGCTCATGAACAGCATGGGGCGCTCGACCACTCGCGCCGCATTGATCTGTCTGCATACCGAGGCGAGCGGGACAAGCTGATCGCTGATGGCATAGGCAAGCTCGCGAAAGGTCACGGGCAGGAGTGAAGATCACGAGGGATCGGGCACGTCACAGGCATGGAAGATCGATCAGGCGGTGGAATGAACAAGCCGCGGGCGGAGATCGCGTCCCTGACCTGGGCCTTTGTGTGTGGAGCGGGTGACGGGAATCGAACCCGCGCTGTCAGCTTGGGAAGTACATCGATCACGCAACGTGGGGCCGATGTCCTGGGCGTGAGGCCGGTCGTGAGTGACCGTGATTGACCCCTCGTCACCCTGGCTTATGGCCCGCGAATGGCCCGGCGATCAAGCGAGAGGACTGGTCTTGGGCGCACCGCGCGCACCTCACCCGTCTGATCATCCCGTCTGCCGTCGACCCGCCCGAAGGGGAAGCGGGACAGGGCCAGGGCGTCAAGGTGGAGCGCCCCACTGGACGAACGACCACCCTCATCAAGGGAACAATGGGGGCCGCGCACGTGTACTTTCGTGCTGATCATTCGACATGAACACGCGAAGGAGCCCCCGCAGGTGACTGGCAGTCTGAGCTTGCGAGCGCTGCGGCGACTGAGGACCACCCCTGGCGGGCAGCTCGACTGCCGGATCAGCTTCTCCGACGGACCGGGAACTTCGCGGCCGGTCGCTTATGTGGAACGCGAGGTGCTGCCCGACGGCATATCCGCCTACCTCGCGGCCCGGAAGAGCGGAGCCCGCTCCTTCGTCCTGTGGGCGGACGAGCATCGCCAGACGCGGGTCGCCACCCTGGTCACCGTCTCCGCGGGCAGCAGGCGGGCACAGTTCAAGGTGCTCGGCCCGCACGGCGAACCGCTCGGTATGTTCACGCGCGACAAGGCGTTCAGCCAGGGACTGCGCACACGCTGGACGGTGAGCCGCGCAGGCAGCCCCGACGCGGTGGGATACAAGGGCCGGCTGTTCTGGTGGTGCGTGTGGTGGCTCTGCTCGCCCCTGCTGCCGCTCATCCTCGTGGCCACCCTGTTCGGCGGCGGTGGCGGCGATTTCCCGCGCGGCCCACGCCGCATCAAGTGGCGCTCCGGCGGGCAGGTTCCGCTTGAGTTCAAGTCGTCCGGAGACACCCTACATCTGTACGCACCGGAGCTGGACTGGCGGCTCGGAGCCGCCCTCGTGGCCCTGATCCCCTCTTTCGACAGCTGGATCGGCGATCCCTGGGACAGCAGGAAGGACTGACGGGCAGGCAGCGCGCCCGTGATGCGGCGGCGGAAGGCGCGGAGGCCGCATGAGCAGGATCTCGGCGAAGGGCCGGCCTGGGAATCGTGGATCGCCACACGCCGAACGTCTACACGCCACGGCCGACCCTGCGGTACGGGCCCACGCGGGCTGGTACAAATGCGGCATGAGCGAACTCGCTGGCTATCCCCCACAGCCGAACGTGCGGCCGGCCCGGCGGGTCTACAGTCGGAGGTTCCGTGTGTGGGCCCACGTGCTCCTGTGGACGCCGATCGCGATCACGATGGTCGGTGTCATCCTCGGCCTGGGGCTGTTCGCGGCCGCTGATGCCGACCCGACGCACAATTCGTCCGCGCTCGGCTATCTCGGCCTCGTCGTGTGGGGCGGCCTCGCGGTCCTGTCGCCGGTCCTGCTCGGGTCGTTCATTGCCGGGCTGGTCATGCTGATCCGCGCGCGCAGCTGAGGTCGAGGCGGGACACAGCCCGCCGCGACATGCTCCAGGCCGGCCGCCCTGACGATGTCGTGGCCACGCCGGCGATCGACGGTCACCGTCTCGGCGGAGATACCGAACCGATACTTCACCAGCTCGAAGAGTCGATCGGTGAAGGCGGGCAGGTCATCCTGCCCTGAGGTCCGGCCGTGGCCGGCCGTTGTGACGCAGCCGAAGCCGACGCCGGGGGTGCGAGCGCAGCACCGGGTGGAGGTTCCAGCCCTGCTCCGAGGCGACGCGCAGGGCGTAACCGGCGCCGGCGCCCCGGAAGTAGTGTGCGCCGAGTTCCAGGTCGCGGTGGTACTCGCGACGGTACTGGGAGGTCTCCACGCGTCGGTTCTGCTTCTCGATGCGCCGGTCCACGCGCGCTTGGTAGTACGCCGTGTCGCCCTCCCGCGCCAGCGCCACCGGGGTCACACACCAGAGCGGGACGAACGGCATCTGGCCCAATGTGGCGTCCAGCATCCGTATCGCGCCGTTCTCGGCACGCGGCACCATGTAGACGATCATCTGGGCCACCGGCGCTATGCAGTAGAAGCAGATCGCGAGGACGACCCACACCATCCACCACAGCGGCAGGAACACCAGGGTCAAGGGGAGAAGCAGCAGCCAGCGCAGTGCCGCCGGGCGGACCGGAAGTGGCCCCCAGGTCGGGTCGTCGTAGTCATGCACGTACGGTGTCTTCCTCTCGGGTTCGCCATCGCTCGACGCTGCGCCCGTGAGCCTACGCCGAGGGGCCGACCGACCCGCACGAAGCGGCGGGCCGTGCCGGTCTCCGCATCAGCGAGGGTCCGGCCGGTGTCTTTCAGCATGACCGAACCCCGAGATCGGAAAGGTCGAAGAACAAGGGTCGGTGTCCAGCCGGATCTGGGTCAGGGCACTGAAGGGAGCGAACCTCTCTGGCGTCCACTTCCACGACCTTCGCCATACGGGCAACACGTTCGCCTCGCCGTCGGGTGCGACGCTGCGGGAGCTGATTGGGCTTGATCCGGTTTGACGGACATCCGAGATCAGGGGTTCGTCCCCGGAAGGATGTCCATCATGGAGAGTATGGGGAAGAAGTCGACTCCATGGGAAGCTCGCCACAGCGGCTCTCAGGAAAGAAGATCCATCGGGATCGGGCACGCTAACGGACACGAAAGATCGAAAAGACCGTGAAAATAATCACGGCCCAGGGGCCGGGGATTCCGTTCTGCCTGGGTCTTGACGCTTGGGAGCGGGTGACGGGAATCGAACCCGCGCTGTCAGCTTGGGAAGTACATCGATCACAGCACGCAGGGCTGCTGACCTGGGCCTGAGGCCGGTCCTGAGTGACCGTGGTTGACCCCTCGTCACCCTGGCTAATGGCCCGCGAATGGCCCGGCGATCAGTTCCTGAACTGGTTCTTCAGTCGGGCACGTGCGCCGCTTGGCTGTTCGGCGTGCCCCTTGGACAGCATGGTCGTCTGCGCGGAGCTCGCCTGCTTGTTGGACGAGTTGGACGAGGGTCATGTACACGGCGTCAGTCTTGAAGTAGGCGGCCCGGACGGTGTAGCGCCCAGGAGGAAGGTCTACGCGTAGGTGTTGCTCCGTGGCGATGTACTGGTGGCTGTGCACGGAGTCGAAGAGGATCACAGGCTCTCTGATCTCCCACGTCAGTTCCTCCTCCCATGGGAAGGAGGAACCGGTCACGTTGACAGCGGTTTCGAGGATGTCGGCGGGGGAGTTTGCGGCGATCCAGCGGACGAAGAGGTTGTGGCCGGGGAGAAATGTTGTGTCCGCAGGGTGGTCGGCGAGGACGAGGGCCTTTTCCGGCCCAACATCGATGAGCCCTATGTAGCCGCTCACCTCGCACGCACGGCCGTAGTCTCCCTCATCGTCCGGGTAGTCCTCCGGCGTGCCGTTCCAGTGTGGGCAGGCTGACTCCGGAACGACGATGTGCGGCCCGCCCAGCGTTGTCACCCAGACGGGATCTTCGATGTCCGCCCCGTGTGCTTGCGGTTGGATCATGAATGCCAGCGTAGGGCGACGACCTGACAGAAAGAGGCCGAAGAGTGGTCGATCACGGCATCGAGTTTCCCCAGTACCGCTTGCATGTTGTCCCGGCAGTTGTCGCACTTGCGAGTCCGTCCTGGCAACGTGAGGTGTGGCTGGACCCCGGCGAGGTCGAGAATCTCGACTATGTGGTGCACGTCCTTTTCGACGATTTCTGCGATGCGGAGGCTCCGCGGTCCTGGCTGGGAAAGAGCCTACGTACAGATGAGGAGGTATCGCTGATGGCTGCCCTCGGCGCTGCCTACTCCGAGGTGCAGGAGTCAGTAGGGGCGACCGCCAGCGACGAGGTATATCTGGATTCGCCTGGATGGTCGGCAGTGCTGGCTGCTGCGGGGCGGCTAGCGCAGGTCCTGGTGGCGAACGATCTCACCGCTTTGAGCAAGCTGCATGATGCCGGGCATCGATGGCCGCCTCCAGATAACTCGGCGACGCACGGGCAATAACAGCCCGCGGCCAGTGCTCACTCGGTGACGGGGCAGGAAAATGCTGTCGCGATCGGGCTTGTGCCTGTGCCATCGCGGCCTGGAGCGGGTGACGGGGATCGAACCCGCGCTGTCAGCTTGGGAACCGGCTACTGATCTCGCTTCTTTGACCTGGGAAAACGGAGGTGCATGTCGCGCCGGGTCGAGTGGCCGTGATTATCCGTGAATTACCTCGGCTACCCGTCCGTTCTGGCACGGATCTGGCACGTGGATCATGCGGGCTTCAGTGCGGGGATCGTATCGGGTGTTACGTCAGTCCAGATGACCATGCTGGTGATCGGCCCCCTTGGCATGCACTACGGCACGACGCTTCCCTGTCCCGGCTGTATGGAGGCCGGCGGCTGCGCGGCTTTGACCTCGCCCCAGGGGCATGGTCCAGGCTAGGCGGGTGAACGACGCGGATCTCATGCTGCCTGGCGAGTTCGGTGCTGCCACCCGGCTGTCGCCGAAGGCGCTGCGGCTCTACGCGGCGCAGGGCCTGCTGGTGCCGGTCTACACCGACACCAGCAGCGGGTATCGCCGTTATCACCGCGACCAGATCCCACTCGGTCGGCTGATCGGATGGTTGCGCATGCTGGACCTGCCGCTGGCCCGCATAGCCGCGCTGCTTCCACTCAACTCGCAAGCCCGCCAAGCCGAGCTGCGCGCCTGGCTGGTCGCTCAGGAGATCAAGCTCCAGCAGCGGCGTGAGTTGGTTGAGGCCCTCGATTGCACGAGCTGTGCAACTGCCGCTACCCCGACGCTCCGAAGTCGGCCGCAACGCAAACTGCTGTGCCGGGAACGACGTGTCCGCATCGACGAGTTGGAGGCCTTCATAGCCGACGCGCAGGAGCACATCCGTGCCCGGTTGCGGGCTGTCGGATTGTCCGACGACGGACCGACGTTGGTGCACTTCCACGGATTCGTGACCCGGGACAGCGACGGGCCAGTGGAGGTCGCGGTGCCGTTTATCGGCTCGGTGGAACCCGTCGATGATCTGCAGGTCAGACTTTCGCCAGCCGGCACCGATGCCGTACTGCCGGTCGCCAAGGCGGAGGCCGACTTCCCCATGATCTTGTACGTCTACGGCGTGTTGGAAGGCTGGATCGACGCGCATCGGCTGGTCTGCGTCGGCAGCCCGGTCGAGGTCTGGCCCGGCAGCGATGGCGCGGTCCTCGACGTCACCTATCCCGTCGTGCCTAGTGAAGAAAGTTGAGCGATGCATCCCTACATCGGTTCCGGACCTTACTGCTACGCCAACTCACTGGCGATGGTGCTCGGCTCCACTGCGCCCTCGCCGTCGGTGATCGAGGTGCTGACCGGTTCGCCGTTCGGCTTCGAGTTGCTGGCCGAGCGGCTGCCGCTGTTCGACCCGTACGGCTGGGACCCTGATCGCGGCCTCGATGACGCGATCTCGCTCCTGGGTTGGACCTGCCGACGCCTGGATGCGGACGACGATGAGCAAGCCCTTGCGATGCTGCGCGACGCGGTCAAGGCCGGCCCGATCCTGGCGGGGCCCGTGGAGATGGGCCTGCTGTATCACGTGCCAGAGATGAGTGGGCCGATCGAGTCGGACCACTTCGTCACGGTGCTGGAGGCCGACGACAAGCTCATCCGATTCCACGACCCACATGGACACCCCTACGCGACCCTGCCAACCGGGGATTTCCTCGCCGCGTGGCGCGCCGACACCATCGCTTACCGAACCACGCCCTACACCATGCGCAGTGAATTCCAGCGGGTCCGAGAGGTCACCGCCGAGGCGGCGCTACACACGGCCTTGCCCGGTGCGGTCGCCTGGCTGCGCGGACGCGATGACCTCACGGTGCCACCAGGCACGCTGGGAGGCGCCGCCGGGGTCAACCGGCTCGCCGACATGATTACCGGCGGGCTGGATCCCAAGGTGCACGATCACCTCGTCCACTTCGCGATCCGGGTCGGTGCTCGGCGGCTCACGGACGCCGCGACCTCCTTCGCAAACCTGGGCCACGACCAGGCCGCCGCCGTGGCCGCCCGACAGGCGCGGCTAGTGGGTAGCCTCCAGTACGACCTCGTAGCCGGGCTCAGGACGTCCGCTGCTGAGACGCTGCGGCAGCTTGCCCCGACATACGAGGAGTTGGCCACCGTGCTCTGCTAGCTGGGGTCTACGCGGGCGCGGTGGATCCTCTGGCCACGTAGGGAAAGCCCTGCGATCAAAGCCCAGGTACCGAATCCCTCGGTCTACCTGGGGTTTCGCATGTGGAGCGGGTGACGGGAATCGAACCCGCGCTGTCAGCTTGGGAATCGGCTACTGATCTCGACGTCCTGAGCTGGGGAGAGAGGGGAGCAGGTGAGAGCGGGTCGGTTGACCGTGAGTCCCTGTGAGCGACCGCGGTTCCCCGCCTGTTCTGGCACGCATCTGGCACGGGATCATGGCCACTCGACGCGGATGTGATACACCTCGCGTTGTTCCTCCATGACCACGTAGGTCGCGAGACCGCGCTCGCCGAAGGCGTGGGTGAGCATATTGGCCTTCGGATTGGCCACGTTGTACGGTTGGCCGCTCCATGGCGCGGTCTCCAGCAGCGTGAACAGTTCGGCGAGCGGACGTAGGGCCTCCTCGGGAACCATGGCGATCTGGTCCTCGGCGACCGGGTCTAGTAGGAGCTGGTACACCTACAGCTCGACTCCGCGAGCGGTGAGGACCTCACGCCATGGCCTTCCCCCGTGAGGCTCACCGGCAAGGATCTGCTCGGCCTTGACATGCATCTGTCGGCGTCCTCCGGGATCTTTCACCGTGTCGCACGCGGAGATCCACCAGCGGTGAACGAAGTTGTTCAGTGCGCTGAGATCCAGACTTACTCGAACCTCATCGAGGACTGCCTTGAGCCCTGCGTCGAACGCTTCGCGGTCCTGGGGCACGACCAGGGCGGCGCGGATGGCCCGCAGGTTCTTCTCCGGCATAGACGGGCTGGTCGGTGCGTAGTGCTGTGGGTCCGCTGTCATGCTGATGTCCCCTCTCTGTCACAGAGCCTACAGAGCTCAGCTGAGAAGGTTGGGGAGTTGGAGCATGCAGGAAGAGGAGGTACCTGTGTGGAGCGGGTGACGGGAATCGAACCCGCGCTGTCAGCTTGGGAAGCTGATGTTCTGCCATTGAACTACACCCGCGTCGATCAGTTACTGACGACGCACCTACTCTAGCGGAACTTGGGGCGTGCCACCTCCCCTTGGTGCGGGGCGAGTTCGGATGGGGCGGGAGGGGCGTCGAGGGGCGATGGTGGTGGGGGTTGGGTTGGTAAGTTGCTGACGTGCTGCTATCCGATCGTGACATCAGGGGCGAGATCGAGTCGGGAAGGGTCAAGATCGACCCGCTCGACATGGAGATGATCCAGCCGTCGAGCATCGACGTGCGCCTGGATCGGTACTTCAGGGTGTTCGAGAACCATCGTTATCCCCACATCGATCCCGCGGTCGAGCAGCCGGAGCTGACGCGGCTGGTGGAGCCCGATGGCGATGAGCCGTTCATCCTGCACCCGGGCGAGTTCGTCCTGGCGTCGAGCTACGAGGTGATCGGCCTGCCGGACGACATCGCCAGCAGGCTGGAGGGGAAGTCGAGTCTCGGGCGGCTGGGGCTGTTGACGCACTCGACGGCGGGGTTCATCGACCCCGGGTTCGAAGGGCACGTCACGTTGGAGTTGTCGAACGTGGCCACGTTGCCGATCAAGTTGTGGCCGGGGATGAAGATAGGTCAGTTGTGCCTGTTCCGGCTCAGCTCGCCGGCGGAGCATCCTTACGGCAGCGAAAAGTACGGGTCGCGTTATCAAGGGCAGCGGGGGCCGACGCCGAGCAGATCGTTCCTGAACTTCCATCGGACGCGGGTGTGAGCCGCTCGTTGTGTCCGCCGATGTATGGGTGATGTCCAGCGCCGCCGCCGTTGGATGTCGGGGTGGGTGTCTAGCGACGCTGCCGAGCGCTGGGTGGGTGTCTAGCGCCGCCGCCGGAGGTGGGGGTGGGTGTTCAGCGACGCTGTCAGGCGCTGGGGTGGTGTTTGGATCGGCTGTCGGGCGTGAGTGAGTGTCTGGGGCTGCCGCCGGGCCCGGGGGCGAGTGTGTCGCGCTATGGGCAGGTGCGGGGGCGGGCGTCTCGCGCTGTGGGCGGGGGTGACGTCTGCCTGGGGTCGGTGCGGGGGGGCGTGCTGGGCACGGCGCGTGTGGCGGGTGGGGTTGGTGGGGGGTGAGTTCCCGGTGGGGTTATTGATGATCTTCAGGGCGGGGGTGCGGTGGCCCGTGGGGGACGTAGTTTGGGGGGCGCGGAAACATCTGGAGGTGAAGTTGCGATCTCCGGTGTGAACGGGCTAACGGAGGGCAACGCCACGGGGAAGGGAGCGTTACAACAAGGAGTGCATGTCACGAACTTCGCATTTCAGCCCGTACCCCTTACTCTTCTCTGCGGACCGTCCCCGCACATCTGGAGAACGACGTGCGCCTGCGTCTCACGCCTCGTGAGGACAGCTACTACGACTTGTTCGCCGACTCGGCGAACAATCTCGTCACCGCATCCCGTCTGCTGGTAGAGATCATCAGCGACGGCTCGGACCGGGAAGCCCTGGCCGAGAAGATGCGTGCCTGCGAGCACGCGGGCGACGAGCGTACTCACGCGATCATGAATCGGCTCAACGAGAGCTTCATCACGCCGTTCGACCGCGAGGACATTTATCGTCTCGCCTCGAATCTCGACGACGTGATGGACTACATGGAGGCCGCCGCCGATCTGATCGTCCTGTATCAGATCGATCACCTCCCCAAAGAGGTCGTCCGCCAGGTCGAGGTGCTCGAACGCGCGGCCGAGCTCACCGCCGAGGCCATGCCCCGCCTGCGCGGCATGAACAACCTCAACGAGTACTGGATCGAGATCAACCGGCTGGAGAACCAGGCGGACCAGGTCTACCGGCGCCTGCTGGCCAAGCTCTTCGGCGGTGAGTACGACGCGCTCACCGTCATGAAGATGAAGGAGGTCATCGATCAGCTGGAAATGGCCGCCGACGCCTTCGAGCACGTGGCGAACACGATCGAGTCGATCGCGGTCAAGGAAAGCTAAGTGGAGCTCGCACTTGTCATCGGCGTCATCGTCATCGCTCTGGTGTTCGACTACACCAACGGTTTCCACGACGCCGCCAACGCGATCGCGACCTCGGTCTCGACGCGCGCTCTGACCCCCCGGGCCGCCCTGTTCATGGCCGCCGCCATGAACTTCGTCGGCGCCCATATCAGCACCGAAGTGGCCAGGACCGTCGGCACCGGCATCATCGAGCCGCCGACCGGCACGCATGGACTGGTCATCGTGGGCGCCGGCCTGATCGGCGCGATCACCTGGAACCTCATCACCTGGTACTTCGGCCTGCCCTCGTCCAGCAGCCATGGGCTGATCGGCGGGCTGGTGGGCTCGGCCCTCGCGGCGTCCACCGCCGTCCACTGGGACGGTGTGGTGCAGAAGGTCGTCGTCCCGATGATCCTGTCGCCGTTGGTCGGTTTCCTGCTCGGCGCCATCATCATGATCGCCATTCTGTGGATCTTCCGCAGGGCCAACCCGCACAGGACGACCAAGGGATTCCGCTACGCCCAGACGGTCTCCGCGGCCGCCATGGCGCTCGGCCACGGACTGCAGGACGCGCAGAAGACAATGGGTGTCATCTTCCTGGCGCTGTACACCGGCGGCTTCCTCGCGCTCGACGACCCGATCCCGCAATGGGTGATCCTCGCCGCGGCCGCCGCGATCTCGCTGGGCACCTACTCCGGCGGGTGGCGCATCATGCGCACCCTGGGCCGCCGGATCATCCACCTCAGCCCCGCGCAGGGGTTCGCGGCGGAGGCGGCCGCCTCGGTCGTCCTGTACACGATGGCCATCGCGGCCAAGGCCCCGATCTCCACCACCCACACCATCACCAGCGCCATCATGGGCGTCGGCGCGACCAAGCGGCTGTCGGCGGTCCGGTGGGGCATCGCCGGCAACATCATCACGGCGTGGGTGCTGACGATTCCCGCCGCGGCCGCCGTGGCCGCCGTGTCGTACTTCGTCCTGCACTGGTTCATCGAGTAGCTCCGGTGTCATGCCGAGCCGGCGCTCCAGGTTCTGGAAGCGCGGTTCGCACTCCCGTGCACTCGCGTACGTTGCCGAGGGCCCGGCCGGCGCCTGCCGGGCCCGCGCGGGTCACACGTGGCGGTACATGACGTCGACGTCCCACCGGGTGAAGCCGAGCGACTCGTACAGGCGGATGGCCCAGGTGTTGTCCTCGTCGACGTAGAGCATCACCTGGGGGAGGCCGCGAGATCGCAGGTGGGCGAGGCCGGCCAGGGTGAGCGTGCGGCCCAGGCCGCCGCCCTGCTCGGAGGGGTCCACCCCGACCACGTACACCTCGCCGATCGCGTTGTGCCCGTGCGGCGTGTCGTGGTCGTCGTCGCCGTGCACCTTGGTCCAGTGGAACCCGACGAGCCGCGAGCCGCTCGCCGTCAGCGGCGCCTCGCCCGCCGGACCGGCGCCGTTCGGTTCGGCGCCGTTCGGCTCCGCGCCGGACGGGGCCGGCGCTTCGCGTGACGGGGCGGGCGCGTCGCGTACGGCCAGGAAGAAGCCGGCCGGGTCGAACCAGGGCTCCTGTTCGCGGCGCATGAGGTCGTCGAGGGTCCACGCACCCTGCTCGGGGTGGTGGGCGAACGCGCGGGCGTTGACCGCGAGCCACGCCTGCTCGTCCGAACCTGGTTCGAACGTGCGCATGCGCACGCCGGGGGGCAGCTCGGCGCTCGGCAGGGGGGCGTACAGCGAGCGGCGCATCTGCCACAGGGAGCGCACCCGGGTGAAGCCGAGGGAGGCGGCGAGCCGTCCGGCCTCCGGGCGGTCGCCGTGCGCCCACAGGCGCAGCCGGCCGCCGCCCTCGGCCAGCGCCAGCTCGGTCAGCCGCCGTCCGAGGCCCCGCCGCCGGTGGGCGGGGTGGACGACGAGCTCGCCGCTCGGCCCCTCGACAGGGTCGGTCGGGTCGACGTGGGCGAAGCCGGCCAGCTCGTCTCCCTCGTAGAGGAGCACGACCCTGGCGCCCGGATCGCCGCCGTAGCGCAGGTGGAGCATGACATGCTCGTTGAGGGGACGGACGGAGTCGGCCTCGGTGGCGGCGTCGACGAGAGCGGCCACGGCGGCCACCTCCTGGTCGGTGAGCCGCTCACGGATGTCCACGCGCGCGTTCATGTTCTGACTCTAATCTGGCAGAAGACGCCACTATGTAGCCGGGTAAATCGTTATCTCTGCGTCGTTTTGTGCTTAGGTTCCCTCTCTAACCTCAAGAGTTATGACCTCACGATCGTTCACGCGGATCGCGGTCGCCGGCATCATCGCGGCCACCGGTCTCGCGTTCGCCGCCGGCCCCGCCGCGGCGCACCCCAAGCCTCCGAAGCCCCCCAAGCCCGCGGTCACGGTCCCCGTGCGGCTGATCTCGATCAACGACTTCCACGGCAACCTGGAGCCGCCGACCGGCTCCGGCGGCGCCATCGTCGACGAGAGCGGGGTCTCGGTCCCGGCCGGCGGCGCCGCCTACCTGGCGACCCACCTCAAGTCGCTGGTCAACAAGAACTCCACGGTGGTGGCCGCCGGCGACCTGATCGGCGCCTCGCCGCTGATCTCCGCCGCCTACCACGACGAGCCGACCGCGGAGGTGCTCGGCAAGCTGGGCCTGAAGGTCGCCTCCGTCGGCAACCACGAGTTCGACGAGGGCATCACCGAGCTCAAGCGCATCCAGAACGGCGGCTGCCACCCCACCGACGGCTGCTCCCCGGCCGGCAGGTGGAAGGGCGCCAAGTACGAGTACCTCGCGGCCAACGTCCTGAAGGAGGACGACGACCGGTACGTCCTGCCGCCGGTCGCCGTCAAGAAGATCAACGGCGTCAAGGTCGGCTTCATCGGCCTGGTCACCCAGACGACGCCGACGATCGTCACCGCCTCGGGCATCGCGGGCCTGAAGTTCGCCGACGAGGTCGAACAGGGCAACCGCGCCGCCGCCCTGCTCAAGCGCGCGGGCGTGAAGTCCATCGTCGCGCTCGTCCACGAGGGCGACTCGATCACCCCGAACCAGAGCCCGGACGCCTGCCCGGTCACGCCGGGCGCAGGCACGCGCATCGCCCAGGGCCTCAGCGCGGACGTCGACCTGGTGATCATGGGCCACTCGCACCAGGCGTACGTCTGCAAGACCAAGGACCCGGCCGGCGACGACCGCGTCTTCACGCAGGGCTCGTCGTTCGGCCGCGTGCTGACCACGATCGACTTCAACGTCGACAAGAAGACCGGTGACGTCGTGCGCTCCTCGGTCGTCGCCGACAACCACGTCGTCAGCCGCGACGTGACCGCCGACCCCGAGGTCTCGCAGTTCGTCCAGACCTGGAAGGACCGGGTCTCGACGGTGGCGAACAAGGCGGTCGGCAGCATCACCGGCGACCTCACCCGCGCCGCGGGCCCGTCCGGTGAGACGGCGCTCGGCGACGTGATCGCCGACGGCCAGCTCGAGGCCACCAGGACCGGCGGCAACGCCGAGATCGCGCTGATGAACCCGGGCGGCGTGCGCGCGGACCTCACCTACGCGCAGAGCGGTTCCGAGGGGAACGGCGTCGTGACCTACGGCGAGGCGTTCACCGTGCAGCCGTTCAACAACCTCATGCAGGTCGTGACGCTGACCGGGGCGCAGCTGGACGCGCTGCTGGAGCAGCAGTGGCAGAACGGCGGGGCGACGGTGCGCATCCTGCAGCCGTCGGCGTCGCTGACGTACACGATGAACCTCTCGCAGCCGATCGGCTCGCGGGTCTCGGACATCAAGATCAACGGTACGCCGGTGACGGACGCCCAGACGATCAGGGTCGCGGCCAACAACTTCCTCGTCGGCGGCGGGGACGGCTTCAGCGTCTTCAAGGAGGGCACCGACCTGTGGAGCGGCCCGCTGGACATCGACGCGTTCGTCGCCTACCTGGGCGCGCACTCGCCGATCGCCCCGCCGGCGCTCAACCGCATCGCGGTCGCCGGCTGACCGGCGGCCGGGCGCCTCGGTGCGGCCGGTGACCCGGTCACCGGAAGCCCGGATCCTCGGTGACCTGGTGCCCCTGGATGACCCCAGGTGGTCCAGGTGGTCCAGGTGACCCAGGTGACCCAGGTGACATGGCACGCTCCCGCGGCATCGTCCGCGGGGGCGTGCCCCCCCGGGCTCGCGGGTGGCGCGTACGGTCGCAGGGCGTGCGGGACCGCGGTGGGGCCGGCGTCATCGGCGGCCCGTCTCAGCCCGTCCCGGCGCCCGTCAGTGGTGCGCGGGCGCGTGCTCGCGATCGTCGGCCTGCTCGCCGCCGCGGTCGGGTACGAAGCGGTAGCCGACGTTGCGGACGGTGCCGATCAGCGACTCGTACTCGGCGCCGAGCTTGGCGCGCAGGCGCCGCACGTGGACGTCGACCGTGCGGGTGCCGCCGAAGTAGTCGTACCCCCAGACCTCCTGCAGCAGCTGGGCGCGGGTGAACACCCGGCCGGGGTGCTGGGCGAGGTACTTGAGCAGCTCGAACTCCTTGAACGTCAGGTCCAGGGCACGGCTGCGCAGGCGGGCGGTGTAGGTGGCCTCGTCGATCGACAGATCGCCGCTGCGGATCTCGTCGGGCACCTCGTCGGTGGCGGCGATCGAGAGCCGGCCGACGGCCAGCCTGAGACGGGCCTCGACCTCCGCGGGGCCGGCCGTGTCGAGGAGGACGTCGTCGGCTCCCCATTCGGCGGTCATCGCGGCGAGGCCGCCCTCGGTGACGATCACCATGAGGGGGCAGTCGATGCCGGTCGTGCGGAGAAGGCGGCAGAGGCTCTTGGCGTGCACCAGCTCCCTCCGCGCGTCGACCAGCACGGCGTCGGCGGGAGGGGCGTCGATCAGCGCCGACGCCTCCGCGGGAGCGACCCGCACCGAGTGGAGCAGCAACCCTAGTGCGGGCAGAACCTCCGCTGAAGGCTCCAGAGCGTTCGTGAGCAGGAGCAGGTTACTCACAGCACCTCCTAGTCCAGAGGCTGATCGGGGGAGAGGCGGCGCGGTTTCGCTCACTCACCGCATCGCCTCCTCCCCGTGTTGTGACGGCGGCAGCCGTACAAACACGTAAAGGACCCGGGGGCTACGTCGCCCAGGTCCCGTCAGTACGTGAGGATAGCCCACAGGGAAGAGGCGTCCATAGGGCGGTCCATCTGGTGAACGATCCATCACGCGGGAAATAACCGTAACCATTCCCTCGCGGTGAGTGATCGAATCTTGGGCGCCGCCGAGCGGTGAGCTGGAGAGAGGGCAGTGATGGCAAGGGGAACTGTGCGCTATTGGGCCGCGGCCAAGGAGGCCGCGGGCGTGGCGGAGGAGCCGTTCGACGCGATCACGCTGGGCGACCTAGTGGCACAAATCACATCAAAACATGAGAATCCACACTTGGTGCGGGTGCTGAGCCGCTCGTCATTCCTCGTCGACGGCGCTCCCGCGGGCGCCCGCGACCCGCACAAGGTCGAACTGCCCGACGAGGCCACCGTGGAGGTCCTGCCGCCCTTCGCCGGCGGGTAGCCCGCCCGGCCGTTTCCGAGGTTCTGGCGCGGGTGGCCGCCGACGCGGTGACGTAGCGTCACCGTCGGGGCTCGGGGAGGTGAGCCGCCCGGGATGTACGCCCGTTTCGCCGGTCCGGGCGCGGGAAATAGGGCGGCGCGCGGATACTGTGGTGCAGGCCGACCGCGAAGGAGCCGGATGCGCAAGCTGATCGTTTTCCTCATCCTCCTGGGCGTCCTGCTGGCCGTGCTCGACCGCGTCGCCGTGGCCGGAGTGGAGCGCGAGGTCGCCCGCCAGGTGGCGGTCAAGTACGACCTCGCCCGGCCGCCCGCGGTCAAGGTGCACGGCATCCCCTTCCTCACCCAGGCCGTCGCCGGGCGGTACGAGGAGGTCACCGTCTCGATCGGGGAGATGACCCTGCCCGACGGCGCGAAGATCGCGCGCATCGACGCCGTCCTGCACGGCGTCCGCGCGCCCCTGACGGACCTGATCCAGAACACGGCCGAGGCGAAGGTGACCGCCGACGAGGTCACCGGCACCGTGGTGATCGACCGGCGGACTTTGGACGCCCGGGCGCCGCGCGGGTTGCGCGTCACAGGCAACGGGGACGACAGCCTCCAGGTCACCGGAAAGATCACCGTCGCCGGCATCGCCATCCCGGTCACGGCCAAGATGAAGATCGAGGTCGTGCAGGGCGGCGTGCGGCTCACGCCCGAGAACGTCAACGGCATCCAGGTGCCGAACGCCACCCGCATGCTGAGCTTCACCGTGCCGATCAAGAACCTGCCGCTCAACCTCAAGATCGAGAAGGTGCGCTCGACGCCCGAGGGCCTGGCGGTCGAGGGCACGGCGACGGACGTGCCGCTGCGTGCCTGAACCAGAGCGATCCGCCGTACGTCATGAGGGTGTGAGTCCCGCCGGAACCGCCGACGAGCAACTGATTCGTACACTTTTCGACGAGCACGCCGGGTCACTCTACGGTTACGTGTTGCGGCTCACGGGTGATCCGGGCAAGGCGGAGGACGTGGTACAGGAGACGCTGTTGCGGGCGTGGAAGCACCCAGACGTGCTGACCGATCGCCCCGTGCGCGCATGGCTCTTCACGGTCGCGCGCAACCTTGTCGTCGACCACGCCCGTGCCCGCCGGTCCCGGCCCCAGGAGACCGGGGACGAGGCCCTCGCGGTCCTGCCGGCCGACGACGAGCTTGAGCGGGCCGTCGAGTCCTGGGGCGTCGCCGACGCGATCGCGACCCTGCGGCCCGAGCACCGCGAGGTGCTGCTGGAGACCTACTACCGGGGACGTTCGGTCAAGGAGGCCGCCGAGGTGCTGGGCATCCCGCCCGGCACGGTCAAGTCCCGCACGTACTACGCGCTGCGCGCGCTGAAGCTGGCGCTAGAGGAACGGGGGCTCGCGCCATGAGCGCCTGTGAGCACGTGAGGATGTCGCTCGGCGCGCACATGCTGGGCGCGCTGGACCCGGACGAGGCCGTGATGGTCGAGGCCCATCTGGCCACATGTCCGGAATGCCGTGCCGAGCTGGCGGAACTCGCCGGCGTCACCGCGATGCTGGCCCGCGTCACGGAGGAGGACATCGAGCAGGCGGCCAGCCCGCCGCAGGCCGTCCTGGACCGCCTGATCAGCGCCTCCGCCCGCCGGCACCGCCTGCACCGCCTGCTGCTCGGCCTCGCGGCGTCGCTGGTGGCGCTCGTCGTGGGGGGAACGGCCTGGTTCGTGGTGAATCAGCCGCCGACCGCCATGTCGACCGCCGCGGGCGCCCCGGCCGCGAGCTCGTCGGCCGCGGGCGCGCTGGACGCCCATGGCGAGGCAGCGAGGCGCGGGCAGCAGGACTCCGCGGCCGACCCGTTCGCCGCCACGCTCGCCCCCTCCTCGTCCGCGCAGCCCATGGAGAAGACCGTCCCGGGCGTGCCCAGCGCCCTGCCCTCGGCCGGCCTGCGGATACGCGAGCCCTTGGAAGGCCGCGCGGGGAACGTGCACGCGCAGATCTTCATGATTCCCGGACGCGAGGGCACGACGGTCGAGGTCTCCATCAGCGGCCTGCCCGACGGCACCTCGTGCCGGGTCAGCGCTCTCGGGTCCGACGGCACCGTGTCCCCGGCGGGCAGCTGGACCATCGGCCAGGCCGACTACCAGGGCGGGCCGGCCAGGTTCACCGGGCACACCGAGCTGACGATGGACCGCATCCGGGGCTTCGAGATCCGCGAGTCCAGCGGCAAGCGGCTGCTGTCCCTTCCCTGACGCGACGTCCGCGGGAGGGCGCGCGGACGTCGTGTCCACGCGGGGTGCTTTCCCGCACGTGGTGGCAGTGGGGGTCTTTCCCGGACCGTGGCGTCAGAGGAGGACTGTCCCCGGACGCGACGGCCGCGGCCGTCTTTCCGGCGTGCGGGGGCCGGCGGTTACGTCCGGTCCATTACTCCTCGCCGTGGCGCCCCGTCCATCCCGTACGCCCCCCTGAGGCGGGGTGCCGCCCCCTGCGCGCGGGCGCGGCACCCCTGCCGGGACCGCCTCGGCCCCGCTGCCCGTTGGCCGCGCCACCCCTGACCGTCCGCCGCCGTGACCGACCCCGCCGGTCGCCCTGACCGCCCCGCCGGTCGGGCGCAGAAGCGGGGACTCCAGGTGCCGGCCGCGCGGGCGACGGGGAATGGCCGGCGGAGAGCCGATGTTGTCGGAGTCGGTGACAGGTCTGCTGGTGCTTTGCGCGACGCTCGCCGCCGGGGTCGTCGTCGGAGTGACGGTGCGGCGGCGCAATGGCGCCGTGCGCGCCACGAGGAGCGACATGGACGTGGTGGCGGCCGGTGATCTCGGCTCCGAGCTGGGCGAACGCGCCACGCTCGTGCAGTTCTCCAGTGCCTTCTGCCAGCCCTGCCGGGCCACCCGGCGCGTGCTGTCGGAGGTCTGCGGCATGGTGCCCGGGGTGCGGCACGTCGAGATCGACGCCGAGTCGCGTCTTGATCTGGTGCGCAGGTACGACGTCCTGCGCACGCCGACCGTGCTCGTCCTCGATCACGCGGGCAGAGTGGTCAAGAAGGCGTCGGGTCAACCCCGCAAGGCGGACGTGATCGCGGCCCTCGGTTTCACCGCGTCTCATGAACCGGACGCGACGTGACAGATGGCGAGACGGCGGGTACTGTCGTGCACATGACACCCTCGACAGAGCTGCTGACGAAGCGGCGCGCGGTTGATTTCTGCCGCGTAGCCACCGCGCTCTGTCGCATGGCCTGAGGGCGATCTCGCGGCCTTCCGCCGCACCGATCTGAACAGTGCCCGATCTCAGCGTCTCCGGCACGATCCTTCAGGAGCATCTGCCATGCAGGTCGATCCCAGAAGCACGCGGTTCTCCGCGGCCGTCACGACGGTCGTCCTGGCGCTGGTCCTGCTCACAGGCAACGCCTGGCTGCTCCTCGCGCAGGGTCTGTTCTTCGCCTTGGGCGTCGCCGGGGTGTCGCCGTACGGGCTGATCTTCAGACGGTTGGTGCGGCCGAGGCTCGGCCCGCCGGCGGAGCTCGAGGACGCCGCCCCGCCCCGCTTCGCGCAGGGGGTCGGGCTGGTGTTCGCGCTCGCCGGAGTGGCGGGGTTCGCCGCGCAGGTCCCGGCGCTCGCGCTCGGCGCGACGGCCGCGGCGCTGCTGGCCGCCCTCCTCAACGCCGCCTTCGGCTTCTGCCTGGGCTGCGAAATGTACTTGATCATCCGCCGTCTAATGCCCGCCGCAACCCGATAAACGGGAGGTTCCCCAATGAGCCGCTCCGCCGTACTGGTGGACGCCGACTGGGTCGAGGCCAACCTCGACACTCCTGGCGTCGTGCTCGTCGAAGTCGACGAGGACGCCAGCGCCTATGACAAGGGCCACATCCGTGGCGCCGTGAAGATCGACTGGAAGAACGACCTGCAGGACCCGGTCCGCCGCGACTTCGTGGACCGTGAGGGCTTCCAGGCCCTTCTGTCGGCTCGGGGCATCGGCAACGACGACACCGTGGTCCTCTACGGTGGCAACAACAACTGGTTCGCCGCGTACGCGTACTGGTACTTCAAGCTCTACGGCCACGAGAACGTCCGCCTGCTCGACGGCGGCCGCAAGAAGTGGGAGCTCGACTCCCGCGAGCTGGTCAAGGACGTGCCGTCGCGTCCCCAGACGCAGTACGCCGCCGCCGACCAGAACCTCTCGCTGCGCGCCTTCCGCGACGACGTCGTCGCCGCGATCGGCAAGCTCAACCTGGTCGACGTCCGCTCGCCCGACGAGTTCACCGGCAAGCTTCTCGCCCCGGCCCACCTGCCGCAGGAGGCCGCGCAGCGGGGTGGCCACATCCCGACCGCGCGCAACATCCCGTGGTCCAAGGCCGCCAACGACGACGGCACCTTCCGTTCCGACGACGAACTGCGCACGCTCTACTCCGAGGCCGGTGTCGACTTCGACAAGGACACCATCGCCTACTGCCGCATCGGCGAGCGCTCCGCCCACACCTGGTTCGTGCTGCACGAGATCCTCGGCCAGCCGAACGTGAAGAACTACGACGGTTCGTGGACCGAATACGGCTCGCTCGTGGGCGTGCCGATCGAGCTTGGGGAGGCCCGATGACCACCATCCAGGGGTGCGCCGCACCCGAACAGACCGTCGCCCTGCCGGCGGGCATCGACCTGTCGACGCAGGCCGTCATCCAGGGCGTCGTCACCGGCGGCGGGCCGGCCTACGCCCGCCTGCTCGACGACTCCGGCGAGTTCACCGGCGAGGTGGTCGTGTCCGACGAGGGCGTCTTCCGCTTCTTCGCCGCGCCGGGCTCCTGGACGGTCCGCATCATCGCGGGCGGCGGCGTCACCAAGGACGTCGCCGTGGAGGCCCGCCTCGGCGAGGTCTCCCAGCTCCAGGTCACCGTCTGACCGATCCGCGCTCCGACCTGAGGGCCGGCGATCCCACCGCGGGATGGCCGGCCCTTCGGCATGCGGGGCCTCCTCCGGCGAGCCGGGAAGCCCGCCGTCGCGCTCGTCCGCCACCAGGTCCGACGGTGGGACACGGACGCGCATCGCTGTTGGGCACAACGCTGCGAGCGGCGCCGCCTGATCGATAACATGTGCCGGATGTCTGATTTCTCGGCGGTGGCGGCCCCCTCCCGCCCGGCGCCCGGCCCGGTGGCGCCCCAAGCGCCGCAAGCGCGCAGGTCGACGCCGTCGCTGTACGCGCTTCCGCTGCACGCTCTGCGCCTGGCCGGGCGGTGCGTCCTGCCGCTGGTCATGTGGTACTCGGCCGGGCAGCTCGTGCGGTTCGGGCTGATGGTCGGCGGCACCGAGATCGCCCGGGGCTCCATGCAGGACCTGCGCTACGCGCTGACCATGCTGGTCTTCATCGTGATGGTCATGGCCGGCCTGGTCGTCTTCGTGGGGATGTTCTACTCGCTGCGCGGCGCGTTGTGGGAGATGCGGGCCAGGCGGGCCGACGACGACGCGGACGACGGGTTCGTCAACAGCCTGAGCAGGGTCATCATCCCCTTCGTCGCGCTCTACCTCGCCTGGGGCTGGCACGTCGACGACGTGCGCGACTTCCTCGGCATGGACATCCAGCGCCAGGTGGACGAGAAGGGCGCGGGCGGCGCCTTCTATGACCTGTTGAGCGGAGCCAACCCGGACACGGCGCGGATCCTCACCAGCCTGAGCTTCACCGCGTCACTGACCATCATGGGTGCGGCCTTCCTGGGCCGCTATCTGTTCACCCTCTGGTACGAGCGCGACCAGAGCAGGGTGGCGGCGCTGGCCGTCGCGTTCTGCGAGCTGTCCTTCTTCTACTACGGCGTGCAGGTGGTCGCCTCCCGCAGCGAATGGGTGGGGGGCTGGCTGGACCACCGGGTCGGCTGGATCTGGTTGCAGGACGTCCTCGACCAGTTGTGGGTGCACGTTCCGGGCCTGGCCGCTCTCGGTGAGCTGGTGGGCGCCGCCCTGCCGTACGCCTGGGACGCGCTGGTGCTGCCCGCCGTGTGGCTGACGGTCGCCATCCTCATGTACGGCGCCTACGCCGAGGACGCCGGCGCCGTGATCAGGGGCACCCGGCTGGAGGGCGTGGCCGCCCAGGTCGGGACGGCGCTGAACGAGCGAACGCACTCGCTGACCCGCCGCACCCTGGTCCGGCTCTTCGGCCGGTGGGCCGACTGGGTGCCGCTGCTGCACACCGTCCGGCTGACGGTCAGGGGCGGGGCCCCGCTGTTCGGATACTTCGCGTTGTGCTTCGTCGGGCTGCACGTGGGGATGGACTACGCCTGGCGCGGCGCCGTCTACCTCCTCGGCGGCGACCACCCCACGCTGTACCTGGACGTCTTGTTCGTTCCGGTCGGCTTCGTCGTCGATCTCGCCCGCACCGTGCTGATGGTCTGCCTGCTGGCGGCGACGTTCGACATCGCGGCCGGCGCCGAGCGGCGGCGGCGGGCCGCCGCCGCGCTCAGCGTGCGAAGCGCAGAGCAGGACCCCACTCCCGCTCTCCCACGTAGGAGTTAGGCCACAGCAGCAGCTCGACCTGCCCGGCCACGTCCTTCGGCACCGAGCTGAGCAGCGTGAAGCGCGCGGGCACGCCCTGGGTGAGCTTCTCCGGCGCCTTCCAGGTGAGCGCCATCCAGGTGCGGCCCGACGAGTCACCCACGTAGTAGTACGGCGGTGTGGTGGTGTAGAAGGTGCCGCGCTCGTTCAGCGGGGTGCCTTCGAGGTCGATCTGCAGCATGACGGTGCCGGGGGTGGTGTTCTCCGGCTGCTTCGCGAGGGGCTCGATCTTCAGCAGGCGCCAGCGGGCGTTCTCGAAGTCCGCGGTGCGGCCTGGGGGCACCTCGCGTATTTGCGCGACCGGATTGTCCCGCTCGAACCGGGCCGTCGCGTCGAAGTACCGCACACCGAGAAGCGCGGCGGTGAGCGCGGCGGCGCCGAGCAACTGCAGGCCGATCTTCACCGGCTTGGACATCCGCCGGCCACGTCCCCGAGGAGAGGCCGCGGAGGCGGCGTGCTCGGCCCCCGGACGGGCCGCGGGGCCGGTCGGCGCCGCGCCGGGGGACGGCCCGGCGGCAGGATCGGCGGAGGGAGCGCCGGCCGGGGCGGCGGGCGGCGGCCATGGGCGCCGGCCAGCGACCGGCCCGCTCTCCACCGCCGGCATCGGCACCGTCGAGGACCCTCGCGGCTCCTCCTGTTCCGGCGCCGGAGGAGGCCAGACCCGGGTGTCCGGCCGGGGCATGCGCGGGGCGGGGGTGAACCACGACGGCTCCGCGGCGGGCGGCCGCCACACGCCGGTGTCGTTGGGATTGGGGCCGCTCATATGCCGCTCACCTCGTAGCCGTCCTTGGCGGCGTTCATCGCCTCGCGGGCCTTCGCCTGGTCCAGGCCGAGGTCCATGGACACTTCGGGCATGTACTGGTCGCCGTAGAAGATGGAGTTGATCGGTTCGGACACCACCACCCGGGCGCCGGCGACCTCGTCGGGCGGGATCTCGAAGAAGCAGAGCCCTGAGCGCCACCACCCCGGCTGAATCCACTTGTTGCTGAGCGTCGCCGTCTCGTTGACCTTGTCGGTCGCCTCGAAGCGCAGGCCGTCCGCCGTGATCAGGTGGGGCACCAGCTTGGTCGGCCGTCGCGGCGAGGTGGCGCCGACCTTGACGACGAGGAAGATCTGTTCGGTCGTCGCCTCGTCCGTGCTGTAGGTCCTCTTCACCCGGACCGAGCGGGCGAACTCGACCTGCTCCAGCCGGGCGGAGAAGCGGCCGGTCACCAGGTTCTCGCGCATGCCGCCCGAGACGGTCACCGGCGCGATCTTCTCGTCCACGGTCATCACGAAGGTCTGCAGGTAGACGGCGCCGAGCGCCAGCGCGACGCCGATCACGGCGGCCACGACGCGGCGCCACGCGGGGGGACGCGGACCTCGCGGCTCCGGCCGCCGCGGCGGCGCCGAAGCGGGCGGAGGCACGAAGTCAGACGAGAGGGCCATCAAGGGGTCTCCACTCTCACCGGGAGATCGACCTGCGCGGCCACCACAGGTTTGTGCCGGGTCTGCGGCTCCGCGAGACCGAGCCGCGGAGGTCCCGTCTCGGCGGACGACGGAGCCGGCGTGGGTGTCGTCTTCGGCGCCGCCGACGTCACAGGAGGCTCCTCGTCGACCCTCTGCCAGTTGTGCGTCTGGTTGAAGAAGTCCTCGTGCCACTCGAAGGTGGCGACGTCGATGCGCACCTTCTCGGGCACGGGCCGGCCCGGTTCCATCTCGAAGGACAGGACCACGGTCGTCGGCACGCCCGGGTGTAGCTGCGAGTACGGCCGCTCCTGGGAGATCGACCTGATGTAGGGCCCCGAGCCGCCCGGCTTCGCCGCCGGCTTGATCGTCGTGGCGTCGGCGCGCACGGTGGGAAGCGCGTTGTCCATCGTCTGCGCCAGGATCGTGCGGTCCGCCTGGTTGGTGACCTTCAGGATGATCTGGAGGTAGCGCTTGCTCGCGGCGCCCATCCCGTACTTGGCGCCGGAGCGGACCACGGCGTCCTCGAAGACGGTGCGCATCTGCCCTTGGTCGAACTCGGCGCCCTTGCCCAGCCGCTCCACCGGCTTCTGAGGGGCTTGCTCAAGGCCGCCGAAGGCGGCGCTCACTCCCACGGTCGCGGCGGCCAGGACGACGACGGCCGGAATCAGGACCGGCCGCCTGCGCCGGACGCCGCGAGGAGGGGTGGACATCATGGCAAAGGATGGTAGCCGGTACGTGATCCCCTTCCGTCTCCTTAGTCCCATAGATACACACCAGACACCTGTAGACGGCCACATAAACGGCAAATCACCGGAGGGTGATCGTGTCACCACCCCGCGCGTTCGGCGGCGGGGCTAACCGCGCGGTGCCCTGATACCGCATTGCGGTGATGCCCTGCGAGGGTTGCGACGCCATGGATACCATGCGCAGGATGTCCGATTCGTTGACCTTGGGGGTTGGGTCACGGCCCGTGTCCGGCGCCGTCCGATGGTGGCGGCGCTCGCCGTACGGGCTGCCGTCGCACGCGCTGGCGCTGTGGCTGCGGTGCCTGGCGCCGCTGGTGCTGTGGTTCACCGCCGGTGAGCTGGGGCGGTTCGGCCTGCTGGTGGCCGGGTCGGAGCTCTCGCACGGCGCGCACCGCGAGTGGCGGCAGGCCGGCGCCATGTTCCTGTTCATCGTCATGGTCATGCTCGGCATGATCGTGACCGTCGGCATGCTGCACACCGTGCGCGGGGCGCTGACCGAGACCGCCGCCGGGCGGGCGGAGGGCCGGGCCCCCGAGCCGCTGTTCACCGCGCTCGGCCGCGCCATCATCGCCTACGTCGCCGTCTACCTGGCCTGGGGATGGCACACGGCGGACTGGCGCCGGTTCGCGAACGCCGATCTGGACCGCTACGCCGAGCAGTACGACAGCTACTGGGCCGCGGGCGTCGAGAACGCCCTCGGCGAGGCGAGCGGGCGGCCGCCGGTCCCGCCGGTGACGCCCGACGCCGGCACCGGCCTCGTCCTCGACGTGAAGATCGCCCTGGTCTTCACCGGCGTCGCCCTGGTGCTGCGCTACGTCGTGTCGGCTCTCCACCACCGCCGGGGCGGGCCGCGACTCGCCCTCGCGGTCGCGTTCCTGGAACTGGCGTACACCTTCTACGGTGCGGTGCTCGTCGTGACCTGGATCGGCGAACGGTCGGAGTGGCTGAGCCGGCGCGTGGCCGTGACCTGGTGGAACGAGCGCTGGGCCGCGCTGGAACAGGCGGTGCCCGGCTTCCAGGCGGCGATGGAGCGCATCGCCGAGCTGCGCCCGCACCTCGGCGGCGCGGTGCTGACGCCGCTCATCCTGCTGACCCTCGCCATCCTGGTGTGCGGGGCGTACGCGGACGGCGCGCGGGACGTGGTCAGGGGCACCGCGCTGGAGGGAGCCGGCACGAGGGCCGGGCGGCGCGCCCACCGGCTCACCCGGAGCGGCGCGGGCCTGCTCGCCGCGCGGACCGGCCTCGACCGCTGGCCGCCGCTGCTGCACGCCCTGCGGCTGACCCTGCGGGGCGGCGCTCCGCTGTTCACCCTCCTGTGCCTGTGCCACGTGCTGCTCAGCGTGGCCATGGACTACGCCGAGCGCGGCGTCTACCACCTGATCGGCACGGCGCACCGCCAGCTCGACTGGGAGGTCTACCAGATCCCGGTGCATTTCGGGCGTGAGCTGATCTTCACCACGCTGACGCTGTGCCTGTGCGCCGCCGCCTTCGACATCGCGGCGACCCGTCAGCGGGCGAAGCGCAGCGTCTCCC
Source organism: Sphaerisporangium sp. NPDC049457 (assembly GCF_055586705.1). Taxonomy (NCBI): domain Bacteria; kingdom Bacillati; phylum Actinomycetota; class Actinomycetes; order Streptosporangiales; family Streptosporangiaceae; genus Sphaerisporangium; species Sphaerisporangium sp. NPDC049457. The sequence goes on from NZ_JBVJHR010000024.1 coordinate 81,077, forward strand.
CATCGGAGTAGCTCAGCACGAGCTCGGCCGTGTCCCGCAGCCGCTCGGGCACGACCGCGACCACCTTCATCCGCACCGGCCGGCCGACCTGGAGCTCCGAGCGGATCGGCGTCTCCTCGGGGCCGGCCAGCCACACGTGCCCGGCCCGGTCGCGCATGGTGAACCGGGGCGGGAAGGACCGCTGGATCTCCGTCGTCGAGATGGGCGTCACCCGCACGTCCGCGACCAGGGACGCGGTGCCGGCGTCCTGCCCGGGCGCCTGCGGGCCGGCGGTCACGCCGACCTTCCAGCGCACGCCGCGCATCGTCGCCTCCTGGCCGCGCCGTACGTCGGTGACGGCCGCGGACGGGTACCGGTCGGCCACCCAGGCCGACTTGTCCCACCACTGCACGCCCACCGTGCCCGCGACCAGCCCGGCGGCCGCGGCCAGCAGGCCTGCCCCGCGCAGCGCCCGGACGAGCCGGCCGCGCCCCGGCGGCTCGGCGGACCCGGGCTCGGCGGACCTGTGGGCGGCGGACTTCGGCTCGGCAGGTTTCGGCTCGGCAGGTTTCGGTGCGGCAGGTTTCGGTGCGGCGGGTTCCGGCTCGCGGTCGGCCGCCGGCGTGAACAGCGACGGGGGCGGCGGGTCGTCCGGCCTGACCACCGGGATCGGGAACGTGGTCGGGAACGCCTCCCAGGAACCCGTCGAGGTGACCGATCCGCCGTCCGCGGGGGAGTTGCGCGGGTTGGGGGCGAAGGCGTCGAACGGCTCCTCCTCCGGCTCGGGCGCCTGGTCGCGCCCGCGGTCGCGGCTCACAGCCCGGCCACCAGCCGCACCGAGTCCTGCATCTCGTCCAGCAGCCGCCCGGTGGCGGCGTCGTCGGCGGTGAGGGACAGAGAGGCCTCCGGGAGCAGCTGGTCGTACCGGCCGGGATGGATGTCGTCGTGGATCCCGTTGCCGGACGGCGCGGTGACCGTGATGGCGGCGCCGGGCAGCGCCTCCTTCGGCACCTCGAAGACATAGGTGAGCTCGGACCACCAGCCGTGCTGCACGGCGTGGCCGGTCCGCGTGTAGAGGTCGTACACCCGGTCGGTGGTGGCGTAGGCGAGCCCGTCGCGGGTGAGCAGCGTCGCGTCCTTCAGCCACCGCGGCTCGTCGGCGGATGTGGCCTGGACGGTGGCGACCACGAAGACGTCCGGGGTGTGCACGCGGCCGGTCTCCTCGATCGTCTCCGTCCCGGCGGCCGGGTCGCCGGACGGGCTCGCCAGCAGGATCGTCCTGGTGGTGACGACGCGCTCCAGCCGCATGCTGAACCATCCGGTCTCGGCCACCGCCCCGGCCGCCGCGTGCGTGGTCAGCGGCGCGTCCAGGGCGTCCTTGTCCATGACGTAGGTGTGCGCGTACACGGCCGCGGCGGCGAAGGCCAGCGCCGCCACGCCGCCGCCGAGCCGCCGCCCCGCCCGGCGGGCGCGCGAGCCGGGACGCGGTCGCCCGGCGTTCTCCGGTTCCGCGACCGCCGCCGCGCCCGACGTGCCCTCCGCAGTGCCCTCCGACGTGCCCTTCGCGGTGCCGTCCGGCGGCGCCGTGGTCCGCTGGATCATCACGCCTCCTCGCGCACGGGCAGGGTGACCCGCGCGGCGACCACGGGCCTGCCGTCCTCGCCGCTCACGAGTCGGGCCCGGTGGCGCCCGGTGAAGGCGTCCTCGTGGTTCTCGTAGCGGCCGAGATCGACGATCAGCGACTCAGGGAAGGAAGGCGGCGGCTCGTCGCCGCCGGCGTTGGACCGGAAGCGCATCACCACCGTGGAGGTCCGCTTGGGCGGGAGCAGCCTGCCGGGCACGCCCTCCGCGGGGACGACGTCGCCGAACCGCCACTTCCCCGCGTCCTCGCCGCCGGCGGGGCTCTTCAACGGGTCCCCCTGCGGCGGCGCGATCCGCAGGAGGGAGTCCTCCAGCCACACCAGCGGCACGCTCGTCCGCGCCTCGTTGTAGACCCGCAGACTCAGCTCCAGGACGGACTCCTTCGGTGCGGCGCGATCGTCCGGATCGGTGGGCACGGACCGCACGACCGCCCGCTCGATCTTCGTGCGGAACAGGTCCTGGTCGACCTCCTGGCCCGCTCCACGTCCCGGAGGCGGCTGGACGGGGGCCTGCCGCAGGCCGCCCAGGGCGGCGGTGGCTCCCAGGCCGGCGGCGGCGAGCAGGACCACGGCCGGCACCAGGATCGGGCGTCGACGACGGCGGCCGCGACCAACGGTGGACGACGTCATGCCACACGATCGTAATCGCTACCTCTGTCCCGTCCGCCTCGTTCGTCCCAATCGCATGGTCAAGCGGGCAGGAATCTGGTCCGAATGGCGAGAACCGTGCCCGAATGCGGTGCCCAGCTCATACGCTGTCACAGTCGGAGAGCGGGCCGCGCGAGCACACCGGTGAGCTTCCCGGCAGGCGCGACCCTTGATCAGGTGGAGGTCCGGTGGCGGACGTGCACCCGGAGCATGCGCAGCTGCAGGCTGACCGGATCTACCTCGGCTGGCAGTACGCGATGCTGTTCCCCGACCCCGGGCCGCCCCCCAAGCGCCCTTCGCCGGCCGAGGCCCCCGCGGAGCCCGCCGCCGTCGATCCCGCGTGGGTGCGCAGAGAACGCCTTCAGGAAGACCTGCTCAACCGTCCCGTGAAGATCGTCGGCATCTTCATGGCCCTGCTCGCGGTGCTCATCCTCGGTCTCGGCGTCGGCGAGATCATGGGCTGGCCGTTCGTCGTCATCGGGCTGGTCGCCACCGGGGGCATCGCCGCCATCTGCGGGTACGCCGTCCACCAGGGCGAGCGCGCCCTCCGCTCGCGCGTCCGCGAGCAGGAGGCGCGGGCCGGCAGGCAGCGCGAGCAGCGCGAGCGCGAGCTGTTCCTGGCCCAGGAGGAGCACGCCGCCCGCTACCGCGACTGGGCCGCCAAGAAGGACCAGTACGACAAGCAGCTCACCTGGTACGCCGTGGCCGTGCCCGACGAGATCGACCGCATCGACGTCGCCGGCGGCACCCTGCCCGGCTGGTCGGCGCTGATCACCCTGCTCGGCGCCACCCGCCTGTACAGCGGCGGCCACCTCACCGTGCTCGACCTGTCCGAGGGCGCCATCGCCAAGGACCTCATCGAGCTGGCCAGGCGCGGCGGCGACGACCCGCTGGTCTGGGTGCTGCCGACCGACCTGCCGCGGCTGGACCTCGGCGCGACGCTGCCCCCCGAGGCGTTCGCCGACGTGCTCGCGCACGTCGTGAGCGTCAGCGAGGAGCACCGCACCACCCGCGACCTGAGCTTCGACAACGCGATCCTCGAACGGGTGCTGGAGGTCCTCGGCGAGAACGCCACGATCAACCAGGTCACCGCGGCGCTGCGCGCCCTGGCCCAGGTGGGCGACCCGCGCGACGACCTGCGGTACGGCCTGCTCACCGCCACCCAGCTCGAACGCATCGGCACCCTGTTCGGCCGCGGCGTCACCGACCGCGTGGTCATCGAGCGCGCCTGGGCCCTTGAGTCCCAGCTGCGCAAGCTGGAGACGCTCGGCTCCGAGGCCGTGCGGCTGCCGCCGGCCCGGCTGCGGGTGGTCTCCATGGACCGCCAGGCCGGCGTGTTCGGCAACCGCGTGCTCGGCACCTACGTCGCCACCGCGCTGACGCACATCCTGCGGCAGTCACCGGCCTCCGAGCGCCCCTGGTACCACACGATCATCGTCGCGGGCGCGGACAAGCTGCGCGGCGACGTGCTCGACCGGCTGATGGACGCCTGCGAGACCTCCCAGACCGGCCTGGTGCTCACCTACCGCTCGCTCACCCCGACGGTGAGAGAGCGCCTCGGCCGCGGCCACGCCGCCGTCGCGTTCATGCGCCTGGGCAACGCCGAGGACGCCAGGGTGGCCAGCGAGCACATGGGCACCGAGCACCGTCTCGAACTGGCGCAGCTCACCGAGACCATCGGCCCCACCGTGGACGGCCTGAACGGCTCCTACACCTCGACGGTCGGCGAGGGCGCCGGCCGCGCCGGGCACGAGGAGGCGGACAAGGACGACGAGGGAGACCTCAAAGAGAGCATCACCGAGTCGACCGAGTGGGGCCGCCAGGCCAGCAAGGCGATGGGGGAGGAGCGCGTGCTGCACCGCAGCCGGGAGTTCCTGGTGGAACCGCACCAGCTCCAGCAGCTGCCGACGACCTCGGTCATCGTCACGCACGCGACGGCCGAGGGACGGCAGGTGCGGCTCGCCGACGCCAACCCGGCCATCCTCACCTTCCCCAAGACCACTCTGGGGGAGTTCGAGGAGGTCCGCCGGGTCATGCTCGCCCCGCCGGAGCCCGAACCGGACCCCGAGGCCGACCCCTTCCCGCCCAACCTCGGCCCTCCGCCGGAGCGGCTCGACTGGAGGAGGACCCCGTGAGCCCGGCGGCGAGGGCCCGGTGACCCCCGCCGGGGACGCGACCCGGGCGCGCGCTCGGTGACCCCCGCCGGCGCGGCGGTCCGGGCGCGCGGCCGGTGACCCCGCCCGTCCCGGGAGCCGTCCGGGAGGGGCCGCACGGGAGAAGAAGGCATTGAAGAGGTAATCCCCTGGCAAACGCCGGTGGCCGAACGGATTCGAGCTTGATATGCAGGCAAGCGTGTCCTCCGCAGCGCCTAGCGCGCCGTTCCCGCTGAGTGGTCCGTGGTATCGCATCCAGGCGATCACCGCCCCCTCGCGTAGCTCGTCGGCAGAGTGGGATTTCGTCACCGTGCTGCCCGCCGTGCTGTCCGCCGCCCAGCGCAACCGGCCGTTCGTCATCGGCTGGCTGTCGCGCGGGTCCGGCGCGCCCCTCGAACTGATCACCAACGCCGGCCCGCTGACCCCGCCGCGCCCGCCGCGCCGCGCGTCCAGCGCCACCGTCGAGGAGCCGCCGCACGGCCCGCAGCCGCTGCTGTTCCCCGGCGGCGCCCGGGGCGTCGAGATCGGCGACGACTGGCTCGCCGACCTGGCCGACCTCGCCTGGACGCCCTGTCCGGGCCGCCAGGCGCCGCCGCTCGCCGGCCGCAGGGAGCCCGGCCCCGACGACCTGCTGCGCCCCACCCTGTTCGAGTCCACGCTGGTCACCTTGATGTCGCGCCCGTTCGCCTGGCTGGTGGTGGCCGAGCCCACCGACCTGCTGGACGCCGAGGTGGCCCACCTGCGCACCCAGCTCAACGTGCTGCGCCAGTACGGCGACGCCTCCGAGCGCAGCCGCTTCGACGCCGAACGGGCCGAACGGCGCATGCAGGAGCTGGACGCCTTCCGCGAGGCCGGCCTGTGGAACGTCCGCGTGCTGGCCGGCGCGGCCGGCCCCGACGAGCTGCGCCAGATCGCCCCGGTGCTCGTCGGGTCGGTCGAGATGAGCCACCACCCCTACCGGCTGCGCAGCGCCCTGTCGCTGCCCATCCTGGCCGGGTTCGGCCGCTCCACCACCGGCGAGCCGCTGTACGGGTTCGCCGAGGCGCTCGGCGTCACCCTGCAGGATCCGGCCGACGGCGCCGCGGCGCCGTTCGCGGCCACCGCCGGGGCGCTGGCCGCCCTGGCCGGGCTGCCGCGCCGCGAGGTCCCGGGCGTGCGCGTGCTGGACGCGGGATTCTTCGACGTCACCAGCGAGGCCGACGTGCGCAGCACCGGAGAGCCGGTGCTCGACCTGGGTGCGATCATCGACGGGCAGGACCGCGCGGTCGGCTCGTTCCGGGTGCCGCTGGCGACGCTCAACCGGCACGCGTTCGTCACCGGGGCCACCGGGTCGGGCAAGTCGCAGACCGTCCGCCACCTGCTGGAGCAGCTCACCGAGGCCGGCATTCCGTGGCTGGCCATCGAGCCGGCCAAGTCCGAGTACGCCGCGATGGCCGGCCGCGTCGAGCACCTGTCCCCGCTGACCGTGATCAACCCCTCGGCGCCCGACAACGTGCCGTTCAGCGTCAACCCGCTCGCCCCCGAGCCCGGCTACCCGGTGCAGGCCCACATCGACATGGTCCGCGCGCTGTTCATGGCGGCCTTCGACGCCGAGGAGCCGTTCCCGCAGATCATGTCGCTGGCGTTGCAGCGGGTGTACGAGGCCAACGGCTGGGACGTCGTCACCGGCGGCGGCATCCCCGGCGCCGCCGTCCAGCCGGCGGTGCCGACGCTGGAGCAGTTACAGGCGCAGGCCCTTGAGGTCATCCAGGAGATCGGGTACGGCAGGGAGGTGCAGGCCGACGTCGAAGGCTTCATCAGCCTGCGCCTGCGCAGCCTGCGCGTCGGCTCGGCCGGCCGGTTCTTCGAGGGCGGCCACCCGGCCGACATCGGCGGCCTGCTCCAGCGCAACGTGGTGTTCGCCATCGAGGACGTCGCCAACGACGAGGACAAGGCGTTCCTCATGGGCACGCTGATCATCCGCATCGTCGAGCACCTGCGCATGCGCGCCCGCCAGGAGAAGTCCAAGGGGCTCCAGCACGTCATCGTCATCGAGGAGGCCCACCGGCTGCTGCGCGACCGCGGCTCCCAGCGGGCGAGCACCCACGCGGTCGAACTGCTCGCCGGCATGCTGGCCGAGATCCGCGCGTACGGCGAGGGCATCGTCGTGGCCGAGCAGATCCCCACCAAGCTCATCGCCGACGTGGTCAAGAACACCGCGCTGAAGGTCGTGCACCGGCTGCCCGCCGAGGACGACCGCAGGCTGGTCGGCGCCGCGATCAACCTCAGCGAGGAGCAGTCGCGCCAGGTGGTCTCGCTGCAGCCCGGCATCGCCGCCGTCTTCGCCGACGGCATGGACCGCCCGCTGCGCATCCAGGTGCCGCTGGGCGAGGACCGCGAGCACACCCTCCTCGGCCCCATCCCGCCGATCCGCGGACGCAGGTCGGCCGCGTGCGGGCACGAGTGCACCACCGGCAAGGCGTGCACGCTGTTCGAGCTGCGCGAGGCCGACCTGCTCGCCGACGCGCCCGAGTGGGCGTGGCTGCGCATCTGGACCGACACCGTGGTGCTCGCCTTCTGCACCAACCGGTCGCTGCCGGGCGTGCCGCGCGTGCTGGCCGACATCTGGGCCGAGCTGCCGGCCCGGCGCCGCGAGTGCCTGCTCGCGACGCTCGTCGAACGCGCCGTCGCCCGCAGGGCGTGGTCGCTGCGCACCTTCTACGACCCCGCCCTGCTCACGGTCAAGGCCGCCGAGGTGGCGGCCGGCCTGCTCGGCCCGTCCGGGGACGCCAAGCCCGCGGCCGGCGAGCGGCCGGGCGCCGCGTGGGTGATCCCGCAGGTCCGCTGGGTGCACGAGGTCGACAGGCTGTTCCCGTACGGCCGTCCGGCCCCCAACCTGCGCAGTCCCGCGCCCGCGATGGAGTACGCCCTGTTCGGCACCGACCCCACCGGGCGTCCCTACCCGCACCCCGGCCTGAACGGGCCTGGCAACGGGCCGGGCAACGGGCCGGGGAACGTGCCGGGGAACGGGTCCGGCAAGGGGGATGCCATGGCCCGCACCGAGCTGCTCGGCCACCGCGCCAAGGCGCTGCGCCACCACCCGCTGTCCATGGAGATGGACCGCAACCGCGCCCTGGCCTGGCGGGTGCTGCTCGGCGACGACGAGCACGAGGGCGTCGAGCGCGACTTCGCCACCGTCGCCATCGGCGTCGAGCCCCGCGACCGCGTGCGGCACATCGCCCAGACCATGGGGGCCGCCTGGCTGGAGACCGTCCTGTCCTGGCCGCGGCGCTTCGTCCTGCCGTTCGAGGGCGGCGCCGAGCACCAGGCCGAACTGTCCTTCATGGACTGACGGGGCGCTCGGGAGGGGCACTTTGGGCGCTCGTGAGGGACTCTTCGCGCGGGCCGCACTAGGATCTCGGGCATGACCCAGCTACCGCTGCGGGCTCAGCTCGCGAGTGCCCTCGGGCGTACGGCCGCGACCCTCTCGCGGGTCACCGGACGCGGCGACGGATCGGTGATCGGCGGGCGCGTCGGGCTGATCCTGGAGCCTGACCTGCTGCGCAAGCTGGCCGCCGACCGCAAGCTCGTGCTCGTCAGCGCCACGAACGGCAAGACGACCACCACCCGGCTGATCACCTCCGAGCTGCAGGAGCTCGGCGAGGTGGCCACCAACGCCTTCGGCGCCAACATGCCGGCCGGCCACGTGTCGGCCCTCGCCTCGAACAAGCAGGCGCCGTTCGGCGTGCTGGAGGTCGACGAGAAGTACCTCCCCGAGGTGCTCGACACGACCGGCGCCGGCGTGATCTGCCTGATGAACCTCAGCCGCGACCAGATGGACCGCGCGGGCGAGATCTGGCTGCTGGCCCAGAAGTGGCGGCGCGCCCTGGCCGGCAAGGACGTCCACGTCGTGGCCAACTGCGACGACCCGCTGGTCACCTGGGGCGCCTCGACCGCCGCCCGGGTGACCTGGGTGTCCTGCGGGCAGCCCTGGAAGGAGGACTCCTGGTCCTGCCCCGAGTGCGGCGGCCCGCTCGACCGCAAGGGCGACGACTGGGCGTGCCGCGAGTGCACCTTCCGCCGCCCCGAGCCGACATGGGTGCTCGACGACGACGCGGTGATCGACCCGAACCGGCAGCGCTGGGTGCTCGACCTGCGGCTCCCCGGCCGGGCCAACCGCGCGAACGCCGCCATCGCGCTGGCGGTCGCCGGGCTGTTCGGCCTGCCCGTCGAGCGGGCGCTGCCGCGGCTGCGCGAGGTCACCTCGGTCGCGGGCCGCTACACCATGGTCGAGCGCGACGGGCGGGCGCTGCGCCTGCTGCTCGCCAAGAACCCCGCCGGGTGGGTGGAGGCCTTCGAGGTGTCCGACCCGCGGCTGCCGATCATCCTGTCGGTGAACGCCCAGGGCCCCGACGGCCGCGACACCTCCTGGCTGTGGGACGTCGACTACCGCGTCCTGAGCGGCCGGCCGGTCTACGTGACCGGCGAGCGGCGGCTCGACCTGGCGCTCCGCCTGGACGTGGCGGGGGTGCCGTTCCAGCTCTGCGACACCTTCGACGACGCCGTGGCCCGGCAGGCGCCCGGCCGCGTCGACGTGATCGCCAACTACACAGCCTTCCAGCGAATTCGAGCGGAGTTCGGCCGTGCCGTCTGACAGCGCCCTGCGCATCGTATGGATCTATCCCGACCTGCTGAGCACCTACGGTGACCAGGGCAACGCCCTGATCCTGGAGCAGCGTGCCCGCAAGCGCGGCATTCCCGTCGAGACCGTGTACGTCCGCTCGGCCGACCCCGTGCCCGACTCGGGGGACATCTACCTGATCGGCGGCGGCGAGGACCGTCCGCAGATCCTGGCGGCCGAGCGGCTGCGCCGGGACGGGGGCCTCCAGCGGGCCGTCGACCGGGGCGCGTCGCTGCTGGCCGTCTGCGCCGGGTACCAGATCATGGGGACGGTGTTCGGCGGCGAGGAGGGCCAGCCGGTGGCCGGCATCGGGCTGCTCGACATCGAGAGCTCCCGCGGGCCGGCCCGCGCGGTGGGCGAGCTGGCCGCGGAGGTCGACACCGGGCTCGGCGGCCACATGCTGACCGGTTTCGAGAACCACATGGGCGTCACCCGGCTCGGCCCGGGGGTGCGGCCGCTGTCGCGCACGGTCGTCGGCGTCGGCAACGGCGACGGCACCGAGGGCTGCCACGCCGGCAAGGTCGTGGGCACCTACCTCCACGGTCCCGCGCTGGCGCGCAACCCCTGGCTCGCCGACGTGTTCCTGGGCTGGACGGCCGGCCCGCTGGCGCCGATCGACGACACCTGGTACGACCGCCTGCGCGACGAGCGCCTGCGCACCGTGCTGCCCCGGTAGCCGCGCACCGGCGGCTCCGGGTTCTCCGCGCCCGCGTCAGTAGACGAGCGCCTGGGCGCCCTCGGCGAGGACCTCTTCCACGAAGGTCGGCGCGCCCGCGATGCGCACGCCCTCGATCAGGTCGTCCGTGCCGATGTCCCGGCGCGCCGCGCACTGCGTGCACACGGTGACCCTGCCGCCGGCCAGTACGACGTCGAGCAGGTCGGCCAGGGGCGTCGCGTGTGGCAGGACGAGCTCCTTGGCGCGGCCGGGCAGGCCGTACCAGGCGGACTCCCCGGTCAGCCACAACGACACCGGGACGCCGCTCGCCACGGCCGCGGCCGCGACGGTGAACGCCTGATTGCACCTTTCGGGGGCATCCGAACCCGCCGTCACCTTTATCACCATTGATCGTGCCATGGTTCCGAGCCTATTCGCGGACGACGGCGCTCCACCAGGCGATTCCCGCTTCCGGTGCCATGGCGCAGGCTCGCGGGCGGGCATTTAGGCTCATGTGCCATGGACTCCCAGTCAATTCATCCTGACCTCGAGCCGATCGCCTTCCTGCTGGGCAGGTGGGAGGGGGCCGGGGTGGGCGGCTATCCGACCATCGAGAGCTTCCGGTTCGGCCAGGAGATCGTCTTCGAGCACAACGGCAAGCCGTTCCTGAGCTACCAGAGCAAGACCTGGCTGCTGGACGACGAGGGCGCCATGGTGCGGCCCCTCGCCACCGAGTCGGGGTACTGGCGCTCGCTCCCGGAGCGGCAACTGGAGATCGTGCTCTCGCACCCGACGGGCATCGTCGAGATCTACGTCGGCGAGGTCGTCTTCCACAAGATCGAGATGCACACGGACGTCGTGGCGCGCACGGCCACCGCCAAGGAGTACACCGCGGGTCAGCGCATCTACGGCCTGGTCAACGGCAACCTGATGTACGCCTACGACATGGCCGCCGAAGGGCAGCCGCTGACCTCGCACCTGTCGGCGGAGCTGAAGAAGGTCGGCTGAGACGGCCGGACGCGGCAGGGCGCCCGGCTCCCGCGAGCCGGGGCGGGACAAAAAGAACCCCGGGCGCGCTCCGCCTCCTGGGGAGACGGGCCGGCTGGACCATGGGAGGAGAGGCTCCTCCCGCCGGCTGCCCGGGGTTCCGGTGTCTGCTTGGATTCGCCGGACGTCGCCGGTGCCCGGGAGGGCACGACACATCTGGACGAAGGTCCCGATGGGCGATGTCCTAGCGGACAGCCACCTCGCTAGCCCAATAATGATCAACCATTGTTTGGACCACCTCCCTTCTGCGTGCTTGTAAGTTATGCGAGCCCCTGGGGCGGGGGCAAGCGAATATCCACGGCGGCCCCGCGGGCCTGGCCGACCTTGCGTCGCCCCGCTGCTCGTAGACTCATTCCATGACCGGGACATGGCACGAGGAGTTGCGCGCGCGCGGTTATCGGGTGACTCCGCAACGGCAACTGGTGCTGGAGGCGGTGACCCGGCTCGGCCACGCCACACCTGAGGACATCTGCGGCCAGGTGCAAGAGACCGCCAGAGGCGTCAACATCTCCACCGTCTACCGCACGCTGGAGCTGCTGGAAGAGCTCGGCATGGTCACCCACACCCATCTGGGGCACGGCGCCCCCACCTACCACCTGGCGAGCAAGGCCGACCACGTCCACCTGGTCTGCCGCGGCTGCGGCGAGGTCACCGAGGTCAGCCCCGAGATGGTCGACGGCCTGGTCACCACGCTGCGCGAGCAGCTCGGCTTCGAGACCGACGTCCACCACCTGACCGTCTTCGGCCGCTGCCGCGACTGCCACTCCTGACCCCGCCCGCCGAAGTCGTCGCGACGCCGGCGGAGCAATAGCCTTGAGGCATGCGTAGCCCTCTGCTTGACACGCCAGGAGCGGTAGCCGCCGAGACCCCCGACCACGCCGTGGCCGCCCACTACGGCGAGCCCTACGCCGAGCAACGCGCGCTCATCGAGGGGCAGGCCCTCGTCGACCGGAGCAACCGCGAGGTCGTCCGCGTCTCGGGCCCCGACCGGCTCGGCTGGCTCAACAGTCTCAGCTCGCAGAAGCTCGACACGCTGCCCCCCGGCACGCCGGCCCAGACGCTGCTCCTCGACCCGCAGGGCAGGCTGGAGCACCACCTGACCCTCGTCGACGACGGCGAGTCGGTGTGGGCCCACGTCGAGCCCGGCACCGCCATCACGCTGGTCGCCTTCCTGGAGAAGATGCGCTTCATGCTGCGCGTCGAGGTCGCCGACCTGACCTCCGCGTACGCCGTGGTCACCGTGCGGGCTCCCGGCGCGGCCGGCGGCGACGTGCCCGTGCCCGTGCCCGACGGGGCGATCGCCATCGGCGGCGACCTGCTGGTCCCGCGTGAGCGGCTCGCCGGGCTCCCGGCCGAGCTGGGCCTGCGTCCGGCCGGCCTGTGGGCGTACGAGGCGCTGCGCGTCGAGGCCCACCTGCCCCGCGAGGGCTTCGAGACCGACCACAAGACGATCCCGCACGAGGTCGGCTGGATCGGCTCGGCCGTCCACCTGACCAAGGGGTGCTACCGGGGGCAGGAGACCGTCGCCCGCGTGCACAACCTCGGCCACCCGCCGCGCCGCCTGGTCTTCCTGCACCTCGACGGCAGCGTCGACACCCTCCCGCCGCACGGGACGCCGGTGACGCTGGGCGTCGGCTCGCCGCGCGAGGCCGACCCGGAGGCCGCGGCCGAGGGCGCCGCCGAGCCGGGCCAGGTGGGCTTCGTCGGCACCTCGGCGCGCCACCACGAGCTCGGTCCGATCGCGCTCGCCGTGGTCAAGCGCACCGTGCCGGTGGACATCGAGCTGCTGGCCGGGGGAGTGGCCGCCACCCAGGAGGTCATCGTGCCGCCGGACGCCGGACGCAACGTGACCATCGACCCGGCGCTGCGCCGGCGCGTCCGCTGACCGCCGCCGGCGTCAGAGGTCGATGACGAGGGTGATGGGACCGTCGTTGACGAGCGCGACCTTCATGTCGGCGCCGAACACGCCGGTCTCGACGCGGGCGCCCAGCGCGCGCAGCTCGGCCACCACGGCGTCGACGAGCGGCTCGGCCACCGGCCCGGGAGCCGCCGCCTGCCAGGTCGGCCGGCGGCCCTTGCGCGCGTCGCCGTAGAGGGTGAACTGGCTGACCACCAGCAGAGGCGCGCCGATGTCCGAGCACGACTTCTCACCGGACAGGATGCGCAGGCCCCAGAGCTTGGCGGCCAGCTTGGCGGCCTGCGCCGGGCCGTCGTCGTGGGTCACGCCGACCAGCACGAGCAGGCCCGGCTCGTCGATGGCTCCCACGGCGCGCCCGTCGACGACCACGGACGCCGAACTCACCCTCTGGACCACCGCACGCATGGCGCCGATTCTTCCACCGCCTGTGGGCGCGCGCGAACGGCGCGCGCCCGGGGGGTGAACGGCACTGATCGTCCGTCCGTAGACTCATGTGCGAAGGGAGCTGAAGTGTCCGTTGCGCCACTGATCGTGGAAGTAGTCCGTTCCGGGTTCGTCGAGTCGGTCCACCGCGCCTGGGTGTTCGCCCTGGACGCCGAGGGCAGGCCCGCCGTGGTCCACGGCGATGTCGCCGCCGCGGCCTCCCCGCGCTCGTCGATGAAACCCATCCAGGCGCTGGGCATGCTGCGCGCCGGCCTCGCACTGGACGGCGAGCTGCTCGCGCTCGCGTGCGCCAGCCATTCGGGCGAAAGCTTCCACCTGGAAGGGGTCGCCAAGATCCTGGGGGTCGCAGGGCTGGACGAGACCGCGCTCCAGTGCCCCGAGGACCTCCCGCTCGACGTCGCCACGGCCCACCGCGTGCTGCGCGCGGGCGGCGGCCCCGCGCGCGTCACCATGAACTGCTCGGGCAAGCACGCCGCGATGCTGGCCACCTGCGTGGTCAACGGATGGCGGACCTCCGACTACCTCCACCCCGCGCACCCGTTGCAGCGGGCCATCCGCGCCACGGCGGAGGAGCTCACCGGCGAGCGGGTCGCGGCGACCGGCGTGGACGGCTGCGGCGCGCCGCTGTTCTTCTCCTCCATGGCCGGCATCGCGCGCGCCTTCCGCGCGCTCGCGCTGGCCGAGCCGGGCAGCCACGAGCGGCGCGTCGCCGACGCGATGCGCGCCTACCCCGAGTGGACGTCGGGCACCACCCGGCCGGAGGCCACGCTGATGCGGGCCGTCCCCGGCCTCATGGTGAAGTCGGGCGCGGAGGGGTTCGACGCGTTCGCCTTCGAGGACGGCCACGCCGGCGCCGTCAAGATCGAGGACGGCAACCCGCGCGCCCGCGTGCCGGTGACGATCGCCACGCTGCGCGCCCTCGGGCTCGGCCTGGACGCCGCCGAGCTGACCACGCTGGCCTCCCCACCGCAGTTCGGCGGCGGCCGGCCCGTCGGCGAGGTCCGCGTCCGCGGCCCGGTGTGACCCGCCCCCGTCAACGGGCAGGGCGGCCGGCTCGACGACGGCCGGGTGGCGGGCTCGGGCAGGCCAAGTAGCGGGCCCGAGCCCGGGTGGCGGGCTCAGATGGCGCGGCGGAACTGGCGGGAGGTCGAGATCGCGCCCGAGGTGGTCAGCGTGAACGTGCGCATGGAGTCGGCGAACTTGGAAAGGTCCCACTCGGCCGGGCCGTGGTACCAGTAGAGATGGTCGGCCTGCGCGCCGTTGCCGTTCAGCGAGGCCACCACGCGCGCCCAGCGGTCGACGTTGTCGAAGACCACGGCGTAGGGCAGGTAGCGGGAGAACAGCTCGATGCGCTGTGCCGGGGGCACCTCGCCGATCTCGCCCGAGGCGAGGTAGTCGCGGAAGCCGAGGGTGTGGGCGAGCGCGGACGAGCCCCGCGAGGTCTTGGCCGGCATGTACTGCCCGCCCATCGACAGGGCGGCCCCTGCGATGATCAGCGCCAGGCCGAGCAGCCCGTAGGTGGTGAACCAGGCCAGCAGCACCGTGGCCAGCACGCCCAGCCCGGTGATGATCACTCCGATGGTGGTCCAGCGGGTGCGCACGGAGTCGGGCCGCCGGGTGAACCAGCCCTGGGCGACGACGTCGCGGTAGAGCGCGTCGCGCACTCTGCCGAGCCGGGCCGCGAAGGAGCCGTGCAGCTCCGACAGCAGCACCGCCTCGCGGCCGTCGAAGATCGCCATGTGCAGCGCCCGCTCGTAGTCGAGCAGCTCGTCCATGGGCGCGCCGGGCACCTTGACCAGCCGCCAGTCGGGCGCGTCGTAGGCGCCGCGCGGCTGCTCCTCGATGTGGACGTAGCCGCGGACGGCGAGGTCGACGATGGTGGCCGTCACGTCGATCACGTCGGCCTGCTCGTCGATCAGCGTGCCGATCTGGCCGGGGCGCACGCCGTCGGGCGGGGCGAAGTGGCCGTCGCGCAGCGTGGTGACCGGGGCGCCGGCCTCGTGGTCGATGACGCGGGCGTCCCTGCCGCGGGTCCAGTAGAGCAGCGCGACGCCGCCGAGCAGCAGCAGAAGCAGCCCGGCGAGCGCGCCGCCGGTGACCGGGCTGAGCGTGAAGGCGTTGGAGAGCTCGAACCGCCGCTCGAGGATCGGCTTGCCGCCGCTGGCCCCCGGCGGGAAGCCCGCCACCACGGTGAGCGCCTGCCCGGGGCCGAGGCCCTGCTGCTCGAACTCGGCGCGCGTGCCGCTTTCGTCCATGGAGGCCGCGGTGCAGCCGGTCGCCGAGGTGAGGTCGCCGGCGAAGCACGAGAGGCTCTGCAGAGGCGCGGGACCGGCCAGCTTGACCAGGGCCTGCTGGACGGGCGCCGACCAGCCGCTGACGGCGTACCAGCGCAGCTCTTCGCCGCCGCCGACCGGGGTGACCGCGCCGGTCACGTCGTACTCGATGGTGGCCGTGCCCTTGCCGCCGAGCGTGATGGTGTCGTCGGCGAAGGTGGCGTCGCCCTTGAAACCGGAGACGCGGTAGACGCGGTCGTTGGCGTCGTCGTACCGGGTGCGGGTGAGCAGCGTGCGCCGCACCTGGCCGGTGTAGGCGAGCTGCTCTTTGACGTGCAGGACGCCGCCGGGCCGTAGCTCGACGGTGATGTCGGCCTTGCTCACACCGTCCGCTGTTCCGGCGTGGGCGGCCGGGGCGAAGACGAGCACGCCCAGCGCGACCGCGAGCGCGCATCGACGAACGAGATCCACCATGGGGCGTCAGCCTAGCGGTCGGCGCCGACAGGCGTCGCAGGAACGCCCACGGCTGATCAGGCCCCAACAAACCAGGACAAGACTGATGGGGGACGGCCGGTCTACCAGGGGCCGTACGGGCCGCTGTTGCCGCCGCGCCCGCCCCGGCCGATCTCGCCCACGGCCGGCTTGACGTCCGCCAGGTAGACGCCCGAGGCGATGACCGAGATGATCGTGAAGAAGCTGAGGGCGGTCAGCCCGGCGTACCCCACCACGGCGGCGAAGGTGAACAGGGTCGCGAGGCTCAGGAACAGCAGCCAGAGCTTCTTGCTGAGCTTCTGGGCCATGAGGAACGCGCGGGCCGGGGTCCTGATCGCGTGGAAGAGGGCCCACGCGCACATGCCGAAGGCCGCGATGGCGAGCACAAAGAAGATGAGATCCAGGAAACTGTGAATCTCGAACATCGCCTCTCCCAAGGGTCATGTGAACGGCCGGCTTCAGCCTAGCCCGGTCGGGCGCCTCGCGGGCCCCGCGGCCGAGCCCGGCCAGGCGGCCTTTCTGGCGCTCGCGAGCCCGATCGCGTCCGCCGGCGGACCGGGCGGCGCCGCGAACGGCGAGAAGATCGGCGAACGGCGGTGAACGGTCGGCGGGGCGGCCAGGCGGCCGTCCCGCCCCTCCAACGCGCGAGGCCCGCCCCGGAGTTCCGGGACGGGCCAGGCGGGGCGCCGTGGCGGCTCAGGCCTTGGTGGCGCCGGTGGTGCGGGGGGTCCTGCGCGCCGCGGTCGTGCGGGAGGCGATCGCCGGCTCGGCGGAGGTGGAGACGTCCTCCAGTTCGAGGGCGGCCTCGCCGGTGACCCGGCTGACGACCTTGCGGCCCCGGTCGGCGAACTGGTCGTAGAGCAGCGCGGCCTTGGAGCCGAGGGTGTCGGCGTACTCCTTGGCCTTCTCGGGCAGGTCCTTGGCCACGGCCTCGGCCTTGACCTGGACGTTGGCGGCGTACTTCTTGGCCATCGTGGGCAGGTCGCGCGCGACGGCGCCCACGTCGGGCCGGTGGGCCTGCAGGCGGTGGAACTGCTCGGGCAGCTCGCGGAGCTTCTCGACCGCGTAGTCGCCGGCGCCGGCGACGGCGTAGAACGGCTTGGACTCGGCGAGCTTCTTGACCTCGTCGTTGAGAGGCATGGGTTAACCTTCCTTGGGTTCCGGTTGAATGCGGCCGTTCGACGAGGAGGTGGCAGCCTCCTCAACGGGAACCGCGTCGACCCCTCGGGGCTCCGGCTCGGACCGGGCGTTCTCGGCAGTCCGCTCGGCTCCGGGCGGAGCCTCGGCTACTCGGTTCTCCTTGCGGAACGACTCGTAGATGTCGATCAGCACCTGGCGTTGCCGCTCGGTGAGGGTGCGGTCGGCCCTGATGGCGGCGAGCACGTCGCTGTCCGGCTCGCGGTCTTCGATGAGACCCGCCTGCACATAGAGCGCCTGCGACGAGATGCGCAGACCTTTGGCGATCTGGTTGAGAATCTCCGCGCTCGGCTTGCGGAGCCCGCGCTCGATCTGGCTCAGGTAGGGGTTGGACACCCCGGCCTGAGTGGCGAGCTGGCGCAGCGAGATCTTCGCCTGCTTCCGCTGATCGCGGATGTACTCGCCGATCGAGCCGACCTTCGGTAGTTCCATGACTCCAGTATGCGGCGCCGTGCTTGCAAATGCAAACACCCTGGTTAACACCAGCTAGCGCCGGGCGGCGTCAGCCCGGATACATCCACAGCAGCGGCGCGGACACCGACAGCAGCACCGAGAACGTCACCAGGCTGTAGCGGACCCGCCGGGGCAGCACGGCGCCGGGCTTGACCAGGCGGTTCACCCGCGCCATCACGTGGTCGCTGCCCGCGCCGAGCGCGCCGTCGGGCGCGGGCACCGCCCCGGCCGTGCCGAAGCGCAGCAGCGCCGTGGCGAGGCGGCGCGGCGAGCAGTAGCGGCGGGCGCGGTCGTCGGCGGCCATCTCGACCAGCAGGGCGACGGCGGAGTGCGCGTCGCGGACCACGCCCAGCCACGGCAGCGCCCACCTGAGCGCGGTGAACGGCAGCAGGACCAGGTCGTGCCGTTCGCGGACGTGGGCCGCCTCGTGCGCCAGCACGGCGGTCAGCTCGTCCCGGCTGAGCAGGGACAGCGTGCCCGCGCTGACCACGACCTCCGACCGCAGGCCCGGCACGCAGTACGCGGCGGCGCCCGGGTGGTCGAGGATGCGCACGCCCGGCACGCCGGGGTCGTCGTGGGCGATGAGGCTCAGCAGGGCGCGGTGGCGCCGCCGGGCGCGCAGCGTCTGCGTCCCGGCCGCGAGGAGCACGGCGACGAGCACGGCCAGCAGGGTCAGCCCCGCGGCGAGCGCGGCCGTGCGCGGCAGGTCGTACGCGCCGAGCAGGCCGTGGCCCATGCCGAAGGAGACCGCCGAGTCGGCGAAGGTGTGCAGCCCGTACAGCACGCCGCCGCCGTAGGGCTCAAGGGCGTACGCCAGCAGCGCGCCGACGCTGGCCAGACCCCAGGTGACGCCCAGCGACTGCCACAGCAGGATGGCGGACCGGGGAGCGCGCCACGGCCACCGGGCGAACGTCAGCCGCCATGCCCCGAGCGCGCACGCCGTGGCGAGCGCGGCAAGGACGGCGGCGGCGATCACTCTTCCTCTTCCAGCTCCGTGAGTGCTCTGCGGAGGATGTCGGCCTCCGAGCCCGAGACCGTCTGGGCGAAGCGCGTGAGCGCCGCCGAACGGTCGCCGGTCATGTCGAGAGCTTCCAGCATAAGCTCAGCGACGTACGCGTCGCGGCCGGCCGCCGGCGCGTACCGCCAGGCGCGCCCGTCGCGGGTGCGGTTGAGGAAGCCTTTGCGGGTGAGCCGGTCGAGGACCGTCATCACCGTCGTGGGGGCGAGGTCGCGGTCGGCGATCAGACGGCCGACCTCCCTGGCGGTCAACGGGGCATTCTGAGCCCACAGGATGTCCATGATGCTGCGTTCAAGCTCGCCCAGACCCTTCACACGAGTAAGCCTACCTCGGGTAGTACTACGTCGCGTAGAGGCCCCGCGGTGAGCCGGACGTGCCTTCCGGCCGGTTCAGCGGCGCTCGGTCAGGCCGGGCGTGACGACCACGGCGTCGCCGCCGGGCTCGTCGGTGGGCCGGTCGGCGTCGCCGGTCGGCCGGTCGGGCGCGCACTCGGCGCCGCAGCCGCCGAAGCGCGCGGTGTCCAGCGGCGGGAACGGCGCCGGCGCCACGTCCTTCAGCGCGGCCAGGAAGGTGTCCTTCCAGATCGGCCCGGGGATGGTGGCCCCGAAGACCGAGCCGTAGTACCTGCCGCCGATCGTGACGCCGTTGAGCTTGTGTGCCACCGCGCCGCGGGGGTCGCCGATGCTGACCGCGCCGGCGAGGTCGGGGGTGAAGCCGGCGAACCAGGCGGTCGCCTGGTCGTCGGTGGTGCCGGTCTTGCCCGCGGCGTCGCGGCCGATGCCGCCCACGGCCCGCATCGTCCCCTTGGTCAGCACCCCCGACAGGATGTGCGCCGTGGCGTCGGCGACCGCGGGCTCCAGCGCCTGGCGGCACCGCGGGGAGTAGCGGGTCACCTTGCCGTTCTGGTCGGTGATCTGCGTGATCGCCATGGGCGCGCAGTACTTCCCGCTCGCGCCGATGGCGGCGTAGGCGTTGGCGACGGTCACCGGGTCCATCTCGTTGATGCCGAGGGTGAAGGTCTCGAACTCCTGCAGCGGGGCGCCGTCGGCGCGCTTGATGCCCAGCGACCTGGCGGTCTGGACGGTGGCGCACAGGCCGACCCGGCGCTCCAGCTCCAGGAAGAAGGTGTTGACCGAGTGCCAGGTGCCGGTCTGCAGCGACTGGAACCCGCCCTCGCCCTCGTCGTTGGTGATGGTGTGGGTGGGGTCGCCGACCCTCCCGCCCGCGCAGTTCTTGAAGTCGGCGTACCCCGGGGAGCGGTAGCCGTTGCCGACCGTGAAGCCGTCATTGATCTTCATGCCCTGCTTGAGCGCCGTGATCAGCGTGAAGGTCTTGAAGGTCGAGCCCGCCTGGAAGCCGCCGATGCCGCCGTGCGCCTTGTCGGCCACGATGTTGTACGACATCTCGTTCTGGCGCGCCGAGGTGCCGTACGGACGGCTGGCCGCCATCGCCTTGATCGCTCCGGTGCCCGGCTGGACCAGCGCCTCGGAGGCGACCGGGGCGTCGGTGGCGTGCACGTGCTCGCGGATGGCCTTCTCGGCGGCCGCCTGCATGCGGGGGTCCAGCGTCGACCTGATCGTCAGGCCGCCGCGGTACAGCAGCCGGGCGCGGTCCTCCTCGGTTTTGCCGAAGGCGGGGTTGCGCAGGAACTCCTCGCGCAGGTACACGCAGAAGTACGGGTAGGTGCTGGCGCCGCAGTTGCCGGGCAGCGGGGTGCCCCGGTAGCCGAGCTTCTTCGCCTTGGCCTCCGCGGCCTGCTCCTTCGTGATCTTGCCGAGCTCGGCCATGCGGTCGAGCACGAGGTTGCGGCGCTCCAGCAGGCGGCTGCGGTTCTTCTTGCCGCTCTCGGGGTCGGTGGCGGTGGGCAGCTGCACCGCGGCGGCCAGGGTCGCCGCCTGCGACAGGTCGAGCTGGGAGGCGTGCACCCCGAAGAACCGCTTGGCCGCGGCCTCCACCCCGTTGGCGCCCGCCCCGAAATAGGCGATGTTCAGGTACTTTTCGAGGATCTGGTCCTTGGTGTACTTCTGCTCGACGGCCATCGCGTAACGCAGCTCGTTCAGCTTGCGCGCGTAGCTGGCCTCCAGCGCCTTCTTCTTCTCCTTCTCGGTGACGGCCGCGTTGAGCAGGACCTGCTTGACGTACTGCTGGGTGATGCTGGAGCCGCCCTGGCTCACCCCGCCCGACTGCAGGTTGCGGGCCAGCGCCCGCGCCGTGCCCTCCAGGTCGATCGCGCCGTGCTCGTAGAAGCGGAAGTCCTCGATGGAGATGATCGCGGTCTTCATCACGTCGGCCACCCGGGTGAGCGGCACGACCTCGCGGTAGACGTCCCAGAACTGGGCGATCTGCCGCCCCCTGGCGTCCAGTACGGTGGTCTTCTCCGCCAGCGGCGGCTCCACCAGGTCCGCCGGCTTGAGGTTCAGCTCGTCCGACGCATGCACCACGGCCGCGCCCCCGCCGCCCACCACGGGCAGCGCCAGACCGGCGACCAGCACTCCCGCCGCCACGGCGGCGGCGGCCAGGCGCCCGATGTCGGACAAGGCGCGCCGCGCGGGCGGCGCGTCGTGGCGCTCCCGGAACTCCTGGTCCGGGCCCTGCTCCCCGAGGCTGAACATCAAACCCTCCCCTATTGACATTAGGGTTTAACCTAAACCTTATAGGAAAGAATGAGTGCCCGCGGTCCGGCCGCCGTCAAGATCAGCCGTGCGGCGCGGTCCCTCCACGCGGGGCGGCGACGCCCCCGGGAAAGGTGCGCACGCATGGAGCTGACCCTCGTCCAGAGCGACATCACCGAGCAGCGGGTGGACGCGATCGTGAACGCCGCCAACTCCTCGCTGCTCGGCGGCGGAGGGGTGGACGGCGCCATCCACCGGCGCGGCGGCCCGGAGATCCTGCGCGAGTGCCGCGCTCTGCGGGCGTCCCACTACGGCGGGGGACTGCCTACGGGACAGGCGGTCGCCACCACGGCCGGCCGGCTGCCGTCCAGGTGGGTGATCCACACGGTCGGGCCGGTCTACGCCAGGTCCGAGGACCGCTCCCACCTGCTCGCCTCCTGCTACACCGAGTCGCTGCGGGTCGCCGACGAGCTGAAGGCCGAGACCGTCGCCTTCCCCGCCGTGTCGGCGGGCATCTACGGCTGGCCGCTGGACGACGCCGCCCGCATCGCCCTGTCCACGGTGCTGGGAGCCGCCACCGGCGTGGTGGAGGCCCGGTTCGTGCTGTTCGGCGCCGAGGCGTACGCGGCGTTCGAGGCCGCGCTCGCCAGCCTTCGCGGGTAGGCGGGCGGCCGGGTCCCCATCGTCAGCCGTCAGCCGGAGGGACGCGCGCCGGGGGCCAGGGCGGACCACGGCAGCGTCACCTCGCCGAGCCGCCAGCGGCGCCTGCCGCCGAGCGGCGGCGTGGTGGCGACCGGCCAGGTGGCGGCCAGCCGCTCCACGGCGGCCATCCACCGCGGGCGCGCGCCGTAGGCCCCGTACGGCGCCGACAGCGCCCAGGCGTGGTCGAAGTCGCGCAGGAACGCGTGGACGGGCTCGCCGGGCACGTTGCGGTGGATGAGCGCCTTCGGCAGGCGTTCGGCCAGGTCGGAAGGCCGCTGGAAGCCCGCGAGGCGGGCGGACAGCGTGACCGTCCGCGGGCCCGCCGCGTCGAGCGCCACCCACGCGGCCCGGTGGCCGACCTCCGAGCAGGTGCCCTCGACGATCACTCCGCCGGAGGCCAGGCCTGAGCGGAGCAGGTCCCAGGCATCCCATGCCTGCGCCTCCCCGTACTGCCTGAGCACGTTGAACGCGCGCACGATCAACGGCCGGCGGTCCACCGGCAGCTCGAACCCGCCCCGCACGAAGCTCAGCCCCGGCCGCTCGTACGGCTTGGCGGCGGCCACGCGCGCCGGGTCGATCTCGATGCCCACCACCTCCACGTCGGGACGGACCCGGCGCAGGCGGGCGAACAGCTCCAAGGTGGTGACGTGCGAGGCCCCGTACCCGAGGTCGACCACGAGCGGGCGGTCGGCCGACACCAGCAGCCGGCCGTAGACGGCGGCGGTCCAGCGGTCGGCCCGGCGCAGGCGGTTGTGCCCCGTCGTGCCCCGGGTGATCTCGCCGACCGGCCTGCCCGGCACCGGCCCGCCGCCCCGCGGACGGCCGGCGTTCACAGGTCGCCCGCCGGGCGCGAGGACGCCGGATGCGAGGCCACGGGGCGCGACGTCACCGGGTGTGACGCCGCCGGACGCGAGGACGCCGGGTGTGCGGGCGTCAGGCGCCGCGGGTTCCCTGGCGCGGAGAAGCCGGACGATAACGGCGCGATGGGGGTACCGCCCACCATGAGAGTCGTGACGAGCCCGTACAACCCGCATGCGACCGATCTTGTAGACAAGGCGGGCAAGGCGGGCAAGGCGGATGTAGTACGCGACATGGGCACAATAGGGAATGCGGGGGTGGCGGCGGGCGTCCACGACACGGGACGCCTCCGCGTCTGGACATGCCCGTACACGGCAGGCCGCGCGCGACCGGATGCCGCCATGCTCAGCGGACCGTCATGTTCAGGAGACCCGGTGCACCTTGTGCTGCGCGGCCTGCGCGCGCGGGCGGATGACCAGCCGGTCGACGTTGACGTGCGCGGGCCTGGTGACGCACCACGCGATCGCGTCGGCCACGTCGTCCGCCGTCAGAGGGTCGGGCACCCCCTGGTAGACCTTCTCGGCCCGGTCCGCGTCGCCGCGGAAGCGGGTGAGCGCGAACTCCTCGGTCTTGACCATGCCGGGGGCGACCTCGACGACGCGCACGGGCTCCCCGCACAGCTCCAGGCGGAGCGTCTCCGTCATGGAGGTCTGGCCGTGCTTGGCCGCGGTGTATCCGCCGCCGCCCTCGTAGGAGGTGAAGCCGGCCGTCGAGGTCAGCATCACCAGGACGCCGTCCCCCGACTCGATGAGCCTGGGCAGCAGCGCCTTGGTCACGCGCAGCGAGCCGAGCACGTTGACCTCGTACATCTGCCGCCAGTCGTCGACCAGCCCCTCCGCGACCGGCTCCAGGCCGACGGCGCCGCCCGCGTTGTTGACCAGCACGTCACAGCGGTCCAGCGACGCGGCCAGCTCGGCCACCGACTCGTCGGAGGTCACGTCCAGCGGAAACGGCCGGATGGCGGGGACCTCCGCCGCGAGCTTGTCCAGCCGGTCACGACGCCGGGCGGCGGCCACGACGTCGTAGCCCTCGGCCGCGAGCCGGCGCGCGGTCGCCTCGCCGATGCCGCTGCTCGCCCCCGTCACCACAGCTGTTCGCCTCATGTGCAGTCCTCATGGTCGGATTCGGTCGTCGCGCACCCGGCGCTTACAGCGCACCCAGCGCATCCGGCGGGCTCGTGCGCCGCCCGGCGGCTCCCGCGCGCCGGCCCGTCGCGCTCGCGCGCCGCCCGACCGTCATCTTGCCAGCGTGCACCAGGCCGGATGCGCGCGGGACCACGGCCGCTGGGAATCACCGGAAGTTTTCGACAGTTATCAACATTCTGGAGGTGGTATCGGTGCCGCGAGTGCCGGTCGCACGCCGGATCAACCGGGTCGCGACGATCAGCATGCACACGTCCCCCCTCGACCAGCCGGGCACCGGCGACGCGGGAGGCATGAACGTCTACATCGTCGAAGCGGCCAAACGGCTGGCGGCCCTGGGAGTCGAGGTCGAGATCTTCACGCGGCAGACGGCCCGCGACCTGCCTCCCGCCGTCGAACTGGTGCCGGGCGTGACGGTGCGGCACGTGACCGCCGGGCCCTACGAGGAGCTGGACAAGGGCGACCTCCCCGGTCAGCTCTGCTCCTTCCTGTCCGGCGTCCTGCGCACCGAGGCGACGTTCGAGCCGGGGCACTACGACGTCATCCACTCCCACTACTGGCTGTCCGGCCAGGTCGGCTGGCTGGCCAAGGAACGCTGGGGCGTGCCGCTGGTGCACACCATGCACACCATGGCCAAGGTCAAGAACCTCCTGCTCGCCAACGACGACAAGCCCGAGCCCCCGGCGCGCGTGCTCGGCGAGGAGCAGGTCGTCGAGGTCGCCGACCGCCTGATCGCCAACACCGAGGCCGAGGCGCGGGAGCTGATCGACCTCTACGACGCGCCGCGAGAGCGCGTCGCCGTGGTCAACCCCGGCGTCAACCTCCAGGTGTTCCGCCCCGCCCCCAAGGACGCGGCGCGGCGCCGGCTCGGCCTGCCGCAGGACGCCCACATCATGCTGTTCGTCGGCCGCATCCAGCCGCTCAAGGCCCCCGACGTCCTGCTCAGGGCCGCCGCGCGGATGCTCGCGGAGGATCCCTCCCTGCGTTCCCGCCTGGTCGTCGCCTGCGTTGGCGGGCCGAGCGGCAACGGGCTCGCCCGCCCCTCCTACCTCACCGACCTGGCCGCCGAGCTCGGCATCTCCGACGTTCTGCGGCTCGCGCCGCCCGCGCCGCAGCACGAGCTGGCCGACTGGTACCGCGCCGCCGACGTCACCGTCGTCCCCTCCCACAACGAGTCGTTCGGCCTGGTCGCGCTGGAGTCGCAGGCGTGCGGCACCCCGGTCGCCGCCGCGTCGGTCGGCGGCCTGCGCACGGCGGTGCGAGACGGGGTGTCCGGGCTGCTGGTCGACGGGCACGACACGCACGTCTGGGCCAAGGCGCTGCGCGTTTTCGTCGAACGCCCGCTGTGGCGCGACACGCTGGCCGGCGGGGCCAGGGAGCACGCGGCGGCCTTCGGCTGGTCGGCCACGGCCTCGCGCCTGCTGGAGGTCTACTCGGGCACGCTGGCCCGGATGGGACGCACCCCCGTCTGCGCGCGCCTCTAGTGTCATGATCGCCGGCCGGCAGGGCAGTACTGTCGACGCCGACCGTAAGCGACCGGCGAGGCCGGCGTCCGACACGACGAACGCGGGAGTGTGCACTGTCATGGATCACGAAGCGGTCGTCGAGTCCGCGCTCAAGGCGGCCGAGGTCTCCTACGAGCGGCCCCAGCCGGGGGCCTTCCTGGTGCGCCTGCCCGGCCGGCACAAACTGGCGACCATGACCTGGCTCACCGTCTCCGACCAGGCCCTGCACGTCGAGGCGTTCTTCTGCCGCCGCCCCGACGAGAACCACCTGGAGTTCTACCGCTGGCTGCTCGGCAAGAACGGCTCCATGTACGGGGTGCACTTCGCGCTGGACCAGGTCGGGGACGTCCACCTCGTCGGGCGGCTCCCGCTCGCGGCGGTGTCGGACGAGGAGATCGACCGCCTGCTCGGCTGCGTGCTCACCTACGCCGACGACTGGTTCGACCGCGCCCTTGAGCTGGGGTTCGCCTCCTCCATCCGCCGCGAGTGGGACTGGCGGGTCAAGCGCGGCGAGTCGCTCGCCAACCTGCGGGCCTTCGAGGGCATCGTCCAGCGCGAGCGCGAGCGAGACGGACTCGGTCCGGCCGGCGGACAGCACTGACCTCGCGGGCGGCGAGGACCGCGCCGGCCTGGGAGAACGGGCCGCTCGGGAGGACGTCGCCCAAGGGGTGGCGCGGCGCAGGGTAAAGCGGCCACGGCCTAAGCTTGGGCGCATGGCTACTTTGGTGCTATTGCGGCATGGTGAGAGCGAGTGGAACGCGAAGGGCCTGTTCACAGGCTGGGTCGACGTCACCCTCTCGCCCGCCGGCGAGGAAGAGGCGCGGCGCGGCGGCAGGCTGCTGGTCGAGGCGCAGGTGCGTCCCGACGTGGTGCACACCTCGGTGCTCACCCGCGCCATCCACACCGCCAACCTGGCTCTCGGCGCGGCCGACCTGCTCTGGCTGCCGGTGACGCGCTCGTGGCGGCTCAACGAGCGGCACTACGGCGCGCTGCAGGGCAAGAACAAGGCGCAGACCCGTGAGGAGTTCGGCGACGAGCAGTTCATGCTCTGGCGCCGCTCCTACGACGTGCCGCCGCCGCCCATCGCCGACGACGACGAGTACTCGCAGGCCGGCGACGCGCGCTACGGCACGCTGCCCTCTGAGCTGCTGCCGCGCACCGAGTGCCTGAAGGACGTCGTCCACCGCATGCTGCCGTACTGGTACGACAGCATCGTGCCCGACCTGGCGGCCGGGCGCACCACCCTGGTGGTCGCCCACGGCAACTCGCTGCGCGCCCTGGTCAAGCACCTCGACGGCATCGGCGACGACGAGATCGCCGGCCTCAACATCCCCACCGGCATCCCGCTGCGCTACGAGCTGGACGACGACTTCCGGCCCGTCAAGCCCGGTGGCGAGTACCTCGACCCCGAGGCCGCCAAGGCCGCCATCGAGGCCGTGGCCAACCAGGGCAAGGCCAAGTAGCTTCAAGCCCGCGCGGCCGCCCTTCCCCGTCCATGGTCGAGCCCCGGACCCGCGAGGGCCCGGGGCTCTGCCATCGCACGAGGACGCGGCGCCCGCGCGTCCTCGTGCCTAGGACGCCGAGGAGCGCTCGGGCCGGTCGCCGGTCACCAGGTAGACCACGTCCCGGGCGACGCGCACGGCGTGGTCGGCGTACCGCTCGTAGTAGCGGCCGGTGAGCGTGATGTCGATCGCCGGCTCGATGCCGTGCGACCAGTCCTTGGACAGCAGCACGCGGAACAGGCGGCGGTGCAGCCGGTCCATCGCGTCATCGTCGGCGTCCAGCTCCTTGGCCAGCTCGACGTCCTGGTTGGCGATGCAGCTGCCGGTCTTGGTGACCAGGCGCTCGGCGATCTGGCCCATCTCAAGGATGGTGTCGCGCACCTCCACCGGGATCGCCGACTCCGGGTGCCGCATGCGCGCGATCTTCGCCACGTGCTCGGCCAGGTCGCCCATGCGCTCCAGGTCGCCGCCCATCCGCAGGGCCGTGATGGCCGTGCGCAGGTCCACGGCCACCGGCTGCTGGGTGGCCATCAGCTCGAAGATGGAGGTCTCGACCTCCTTGTAGAGACGGTTGACCTCGGCGTCCTGAGAGATCACGCTCTCGGCGAGCTGCAGGTCGGCGTCCAGCAGAGCCGTGGTGGCCCTCGAAATGGCCGACCGGACCAGATGGGTCATCTCCACCAGCCGATCGGTGAGAGCGTTGAGTTCTTGGTGGAAGGCGTCGCGCATGCGGCTCACGCTACGCGCGCGATCGTGAACGAACCTCGTCCAAAAGATGAACTCTCCGGGAAACAGCCGCGATAGGGTGCCTGGCCAGCGACAACGGCCGCCTACCATCGAAGGCGTGAGTGAGATCGTGGCAAGCCTGGCCGCTTTGGCGGGTTTTGTCGTCGGGGCGATCGCGGTGATGGCGATGCGCTCCCGTGACAGGAAACGCCCTGATCCCGTCGAGAACCCCGACAACGTCCTGCCGCAGGGGGTGGCGTCAGTGCTGGCCGTGCTGCCGTCCTCCGCCGTCGTGCTCGGCCGGGACGACCGCGTGCTGCGCGCCAGTTCGGCCGCACGCGCCTTCGGCCTGGTCAAGGGCGATCACCTCATGGCCGCGGAGCTGCTGGCCCTGGCCCGGCAGGTGCGCAGGGACGGCGAGATCCGCGAGAGCGAGTTCGAGGTCGCCCGGCACAAGTTCGGCATGGAGGTCACCACCTTCGCCGTGCGGGTCGCCCCGCTCGGCACCCACGGCCAGGTGCTGGTGCTCGCCGAGGACCAGACCGAGCGGCGGCGGGTCGAGGCGGTGCGCCGCGACTTCGTCGCCAACGTCAGCCACGAGCTCAAGACGCCGGTGGGCGCCCTGAGCCTGCTGGCCGAGACCATCCAGGACGCCGCCGACGACCCCGTCGCGGTCAACCGCTTCGCCGGGCGCATGCAGCACGAGGCCGCCCGGCTCACCTACCTCGTCCAAGATCTGATCACCCTCTCCCGCATCCAGGGCGGCGAGCCGATCCCCACGCCCGGCTGCGTCCCGGTCGACGAGGTCCTCCACGAGGCCATCGACCGGTGCAACACCAAGGCGGCGGCCAAGGACATCGCCCTGGTCGCCGGAGGCACCGAGGGCCTGCGCGTCTGGGGGGACGACGAGCTCCTGGTGACCGCGCTGCGCAACCTCATCGACAACGCCGTCGCCTACAGCCCCGACAGCACCCGCGTCGTCGTCAGCGCCCGCCCCGCCGGCGACACCGTTGAGGTCAGCGTCAGCGACCAGGGCATCGGCATCCCGGAAAGCTCCCAAGAACGCATCTTCGAGAGGTTCTTCCGCGTCGACGCCGCCCGGTCGCGGGCGACCGGCGGCACAGGGCTCGGCCTTGCCATCGTCAAACACGTCGCCGTCGCCCATGGCGGCGAGGTGACGGTCTGGAGCAAGGAAGGCTCGGGCTCCACGTTCACGCTTCGTCTGCCGGCCTTCGGCGGCACGGCGATAGCCGTACCAAGCACATCGAACTCTCTGGAGGCCGCGAAGTGACCCGCGTGCTCGTCGTCGAGGACGAGGAGTCGTTCTCCGACGCTCTGTCCTACATGCTGCGCAAAGAAGGGTTCGAGGTCGCGGTCGCGGCCACCGGTCCCGAGGCGCTCGACGCCTTCGACCGGAACGGCGCCGACCTGGTGCTGCTCGACCTCATGCTCCCGGGCCTGCCGGGCACCGAGGTGTGCCGCTCGCTGCGCCAGCGCTCCAAGGTGCCGGTGATCATGCTCACGGCCAAGGACAGCGAGATCGACAAGGTGGTGGGCCTGGAGCTCGGCGCCGACGACTACGTCACCAAGCCGTTCTCCTCGCGAGAGCTGGTCGCGCGCATCCGCGCCGTGCTGCGCAGGCAGGGCGACGGCGAGGAGATCGAGCAGGCCGTCCTCGCCGCCGGGCCGGTGCGCATGGACGTCGACCGCCACATCGTCGCGGTGCGGGGACGGCAGGTCCAGCTCCCGCTGAAGGAGTTCGAGCTGCTCGAGGTGCTGCTGCGCAACGCCGGCCGGGTGCTGACCCGCGGCCAGCTCATCGACCGGGTGTGGGGCGCCGACTACGTGGGCGACACCAAGACCCTCGACGTGCACGTCAAGCGCCTGCGGGCGAAGGTCGAGACCGACCCGTCCGACCCACGGTGCATCCTCACCGTCCGCGGCCTGGGGTACAAGTTCGACCCCGCCGAGGGGTGAGACGCGCGAAAGGCCCGGTGGCAGGCGTGCCTGCCACCGGGCCTTTCCGCATGTCCTCAGCCGCGCCGCCGAGCGGCCGTCAGCCGTCGGCCATCAGCCGTGTCAGCTGTCGGCCGTCGCGTCCGGGGCCGGCGTGGCGCTCTCGGAGGTCGTGGGCGCCGGCGTGGCGGCGACCGACGGCACGGCGCTCGGCGCGGCCGGCAGGGTGGCGTACTCGCGGCTGCGCGTGACCACAGGGACGTTCATCTGGATGTCGCCGGCATTGGCGAACTTCAGGGTCAGCTGGAGGGTCTCGCCGCCGTACAGGGGCTTCTGGGTGCCTTCCAGGATGACCTGCGAGGGCTTGCCGGTGTTGACCAGCTCGCCGGGAGGCACCGAGATCGCCCCGGGCGCCTTGACGGACGTGGCCACCTGCGGGGCGACGGACACGCCTTCGAGCCGGTCGGCCGCCGTGCCGTAGTTCGCCATGGACAGGTAGAGCGGGAGCGAGCCGCCCGCCGCGATCTGGGCGCCGGACGCGGGACCGAGCAGGAACGCCTGGGCGATCTTGATGCCGTTCCTGCCGTACGCCTTCGCCGAGCCGTCGTTGTCGATGAGCACGTTCGCCTCGGTCGGCGCGTAGGCATCGCTGGTGTTGGCATCTATGCCCGCGCCACACGCGGCCAGCGCCGGAGCGGCCGCGAGCAGCGCGGTGATCGTCATCAACCTGCGACGGCTGGTGCTGGTCACAGTTCGAGGTCTCCTTGATACACATGGGTAGGGCCAGAGGCAACCTTATCCGTGCTGGGTGCCCCTCGCTCAGGGGGGCCGGTGGCGGCACGGAGGCGGCCAGCACCGCAGGTCACCGGGCATATACAGAGGCCGAATTCAGAAGGTGAAACGGTTGTCAAGTCCCAAATCGAGGCTTTGACCTGCAGTTATGTTGATTTCACTGTTCCGGGAGGGGACTGACGCGTGGTATCCTGGAGTACAGCGGAAGGGGTACTTGTCACATGACTTTCCAGGTCGGCGACACTGTCGTCTACCCCCACCACGGGGCTGCTCGGATCGAAGCCATCACGACCCGCACGATTAAGGGCGAGGACAGAACCTATCTGGTGCTGAAGGTCGACAAGGGCGACCTTACCGTACAGGTGCCGGCGGACAACGCCGAGCTCGTCGGTGTGCGTGACGTCGTGGGCCAAGAAGGCCTAGAGCGTGTCTTCGACGTCCTGCGCATGCCGCACACAGAAGAGCCCACCAACTGGTCGCGCCGCTACAAGGCCAACCTTGAGAAGCTGGCGTCCGGCGACGTCAACAAGGTCGCCGAAGTGGTGCGAGACCTATGGCGGCGCGACAAGGAGCGTGGTCTGTCCGCAGGCGAGAAGCGCATGCTCGCGAAGGCCAGGCAGATACTGGTCAGCGAACTCGCGCTCGCTGAGAAGACCAACGAGGACAAGGCCGAGGCGCTTCTCGACGAGGTTCTCAACTCCTGAACACGACACGGCCAAGGGTGGGCGTCGGAGTCGACGTCCACCCTTTCGCATCCGGTCGCGAGCTGCATCTGGCCGGCCTTCACTGGCCTGGCGAGACCGGTCTCGCGGGTCACTCCGACGGCGACGCCGCCGCGCACGCCTGCTGCGACGCACTGCTGTCCGCCGCGGGCCTCGGTGATCTCGGCGGCCTGTTCGGCACCTCCGATCCACGCTGGGCGGGCGCGTCCGGCGTCACCCTGCTCGCCGAGGCCGCGCGCCACCTGCGGGCGTCCGGGTTCGAGATCGGCAACATCGCCGTGCAGATCATCGGCAACCGTCCCAAGCTGGCGCCGCGTCGCGCGGAAGCCGAGAAGGTCCTCGGCGACGTCGTGTCTGCCCCGGTCAGCGTCAGCGCCACCACCACCGACGGCCTCGGGCTCACCGGCCGCGGTGAAGGCATAGCCGCCATCGCCACCGCTCTCGTCTTCGCCCCCGAAGCCTGAGCCGGCGAAGCGCGGGCGCCGTACCTTGGGCTTGGGCTTTGCTTGGGCGTCGTGCGTGTGGGTGTCGTACGTCAGCTCGCCGAGCGGCCGGCGAGGGCGGTGCGGCCTGTGAGCTCACGGGCCACGTCCGGTGGCCGGCGGCAGTGTTGTGAAGGCCGTTCACCAGCGCGCACAACCCTCGTGTAGCGGGACGGGAAGGGCTCCATGGCGTGTATATGGCCCTCTGATCAGGATTTTCTTACTTTCTTGGATTAGCGCCCCATCTGGGGGTAGCCACCTTGTCAGCGTGAAGGTGCAACCCTCAAGGGGAGGCTCAATATGTCCATTCAGACCATCCTCGGTGCCATCGTCATCGGTGCCATCATCGGCGCGCTCGGTCGTCTCGTACTTCCGGGCAGGCAGCCCATCGGGTGGCTTCTGACCATCATCGTCGGCATCGTCGCCGCGCTGATCGGTACGGCCATCGCCCAGGTCATCGGTGTCGCGACCACCGACGGCATCGACTGGATCGAACTGCTGCTCCAGGTGGTCCTCGCCGTGGTCGGCGTCGCCGCCGTCGCCGCGATCCGAGGCCGCGAGAGGGTTTGACGTAGGGCGGAGTGCGCCACTGCGGTGACCCTCCGCCTGACCCGCTCGACGGTTCGACCGTCGAAAGCGGGCTCTCGGCCCTCAGGCCCTTGAGCACCGCGGTCCCGAAAACGGTGTCGCACTTCGCCGGCACCTTCAAGATCCGCCTGGCCCCAACGGACCAGGCGGATCTTCGCCGTCCAGCCCCCACGACCCCAGATGTCCCCGCCGGGAAGCACCGCCCGGGAGCACCTAGCACCGCCCGGATCTCACCGCCTACGGCACCGTGGGCCCCGGGAGCACCGCGGACGCCCTTGTACCTTCACGTCTCGGACGGCAGGGCGTGCCGCTCTCCTCGTCGGGCGGTTCTCCGGACGGCGGGGCGTGCTTCTCTGCCCTTCATACGGCCAGAGATGTGCTGCTCTACTCCTCGGGCGGCAGGGGTGTGCTGCGCATCCGCCCGGACGGCGGCGGGGCCGCCGACTCGGATGAGACGTAGC
The DNA here is from genome assembly GCF_055586705.1 of Sphaerisporangium sp. NPDC049457. Lineage (NCBI taxonomy): Bacteria > Bacillati > Actinomycetota > Actinomycetes > Streptosporangiales > Streptosporangiaceae > Sphaerisporangium > Sphaerisporangium sp. NPDC049457. The sequence goes on from NZ_JBVJHR010000024.1 coordinate 113,702, forward strand.
GCCCGCTCTGGGCCGCCTCTTCCTCGTCAGCGCTGCCGGCGTCGTGCGCCGGGTCCGGTGCCGAATCCCCGTCCCACGCAGCCTCGTCCTGCGGCGCTTCGTCCTGCGGCGCTTCGTCGGTGGCCGGCGTCTCGTCGGGAGCATCGGAGGGTATCTCGTGCGTCCCTGTGGCCGCCGCCTCGGAGGCCGACGGCGGGGCGGACGGCAGCGGACCGGCGTCCTCGCGCAGGTGGGGATACGGCTGGGTGTCGGCGGAGTCCTCCGGCTCGGCGGCGTCGGCGGACGCCTGCTCGGGCGCGGGACCGGTGATGTTCGGATAGGGCTGGGTGTCCCCGAGCTGCCGTTCGGTCCCCGGCTTGGGCAGCGGGTGCACCAGCACGTCACCGGCGGAGGGACGTACGAGGTCACCCCAGCGGAGCGGCCGGTCGGGATCTCTCTGCGGCCTGTCTGGAGTCGTCTCCGCCCGCGGGGCGGTGGGCGCCTGCCCTCGCGGCTTGGGCACGAGCCGCTGCTCCGGCTCCGGCGCGGGCACATTGTGCTCGGCCTCGGATGCGGCGTGCGTGGCCGATGTCGCCCCGGCGGCGTCCGGCTCGTCCTTGCCGGACACCGCGTGCGTGGCCGCGTCCGAGGCGTCGTCCCGGGGAGTGGATGTTGGAACTTCGGGAGCAGGCTTGGCGACCTCGGGAGCGGGCCCGGGGACCTCGCGAGCAGCGGCGGGCGCCTCGGATGAGACCGCAGGCACCTCCGGAGCAGCCGCAGGCACCTCGCGGGAAGCCGGAAGGACCTCCGGGACGTCGCGCGAACCCTGGGCCGGGGCGGCGGTGACGGCAGAAGAAGCGGTGTGAGCGGAGGAAGGGGTGCGGGAAGCCGCGGGCTTAGCCGTTCCCCCCGCCGGCGCGGACCGAGTGGCGCCGTCGCTCCGCAGCGGCGGCAGCTCATCCACGGTGGGCGTCTCCGACGCGGGGGTGGGCGGAACCACCGGGACCAGATCGGCTTCCAGGTCGTCCGGTGAGCCGAGGTGCGGGACGATCTCACGGTTGGGAGAGGTGACGTGGACGGCGGTCTCCAGCGGGGGAGCCAGGTCAGGGTCGCGTTCCTCCCGCCCGAACGGGACGATGTCGTTCCCCGGGCCTCGCCCGGCGGGGCTCTCGGACAGCGCGTCGTCGGTCGCGCCGGCCCGCGAACGCCCGGCAGGGAGCAGAAACAGCCACAGGCCGACCAGCAGCATCACCCACGGCGCCACGGCGACGCCCACCGCGAGCTGCCGTCCGCCCAAGACGCTCTGCGTCGCGGCCAGGGTGTTCGCGGCCCCGGCGGCCACGATGAGAAGGGCGAGGATCAGCCAGGCCTGGAGGCGCACCAGCAACCGGGCGGATCGCAGCAGCAGGACGGCGATAAGGGCGATCACCAGCAGGGCGTCGAAGCCGGCCGGATACAGGTAGGCGAGGTCGTCCCTGGCTCTGCCGGCGAGCGCGACGGCGCGGATCGCGTCGAACGACAGCACGCAGGCGACGCCGACCAGCGCCGCCACGGCCAGGCCCGCGACGGCGGTCGCGACGCGGCGCAGCACCAGTGCCGCTCGGGACGGGCGGGCGGGAGCGGGCGGGGGACCGGGCCGGCGGGAGGACTTGCCTGCCGCCAAGGGGGATGTGACTTCCATGGCGTTTCGAGCCTACAGAATCGGCGTCGTGGTCACGGGGACGGAGAGCGACGCCACGCGGACCCGCCCGCGCTTCGTCCGACGCCCGGCCTGGCCCGTGCCGCCCGGCCCGCGCCCCAGAGCCGCGTCCCGTCCGCTCCCGCCCGCGCCCCAGCCGCGTTCCGCCGCATCACGTCCGTGCCGCGCCCCGGTCGCCACGAGCCGACCTCCGGGGCGCCGCCGGTCTTTACCGTCGAGGGGCGCCCGGCTGACCAAGACAGGAGCATCGACCCCAAGTCATGTCCTATCGGACAAATCATCAAGGACATCTAGCTACAAATTGGAAGAAGCCGGTCAAGGGTGTGTCCGGTGGGGAAAGGCAGTCGGAATCACATTGCTTTTGCGGGCGTGTGAGGTCGGGCAACCCGTCCTGTCACGGCCTGCGAGGCATTAGCCTTGCGTTCGTGAGTCTGCGCCTATACGACACCAGCACCCGTGCGGTCCGCGACTTCGTCCCCGTCCAGCCGGGCCGGGTCTCGATTTACCTGTGCGGGGCCACAGTGCAGGCTCCGCCGCATATCGGCCACATCCGGTCGGGCGTCAACTTCGACGTCATCCGCCGCTGGCTGACCCGGTCCGGGTACGAGGTGTCGTTCTGCCGCAACGTCACCGACCTGGACGACAAGATCATCCGAGTCGCCGCCGAAGAGGGCGTGCCCTGGTTCGTGATCGCCGAGCGCAACCAGCGCGCGTTCACCTGGGCCTATGACGCCCTCGGCTGCATCCCGCCCACAGTCGAGCCCCGGGCGATGGGCCACATCCCCGAGATGATCGAGCTGATCCAGCGGCTGATCGACAAGGGGCACGCCTACGCCGCGGGCGGCGACGTCTACTTCGACGTCATGTCCTACGCCGAGCGTTACGGCAGGCTGTCCAACCAGCGTCCCGAGAACATGCGGGCGGCCGGCGACACCGACAACGACTCCGCCAAGCGCGACGGTCGTGACTTCGCCCTGTGGAAGGGCGCCAAGCCCGGCGAGCCGACCTGGCAGACCCCGTGGGGTCCCGGCCGTCCCGGCTGGCACCTCGAATGCTCCGCCATGGCCACCAGGTACCTCGGCGAGACGTTCGACATCCACGGCGGCGGCGTCGACCTGATCTTCCCGCACCACGAGAACGAGATCGCGCAGTCGCAGGCCGCCGGCGACGGGTTCGCCCGCTACTGGCTGCACAACGGCATGCTCAAGATCGGCGCCGAGAAGATGAGCAAGTCGCTCGGCAACTCCCTGCTGGTCCCGGCCATGCTGGGCAAGGTGCGCGCCGTCGAGCTCCGCTACTACCTGGTCGCGGCGCACTACCGTTCCGCGATCGACTACTCCGAGGAGGCCCTGGCCGAGGCCGCCGCCGGATACCAGCGCATCGAGGGCTTCGTCACCCGCGCGGCCGAGGTCATCCACGACGTCGACGCGGCGGCTCCGCTCCCGCAGGCCTTCGTGGACGCCATGGACGACGACCTCGGCGTGCCGCAGGCGCTCGCCGTGGTCCACGAGGTCGTCCGCGAGGGCAACGTCGCGCTCGCCAACGGCAACAAAGAGCAGGTCGCGCGCCTTCTCGCCGAGACGCAGAACATGCTCGACGTGCTCGGTCTCGACCCTCGCTCCCCGCAGTGGCGCGAGTCCGGCGCAGGCAGCGGCCTGCGTGACACGGTGGACGCCCTGGTCAAGGTGGCTCTGGAGCAGCGCCAGGCCGCCCGCGCCCGCAAGGACTACGCCGCCGCCGACGCGATCCGCGACCAGCTCGCCGCCGCCGGCGTCATGGTGGAGGACACCCCCCAAGGTTCTCGATGGGAACTGGCCCGCTGATCGCGCCGGTAGGCTGACAGCATGGCAGGTGGGGGTAAAGGGTCGGGCAGGCCCGCGAAGCGCAAGGGTCCCACGCGGGGCACCGGTGGGCAGGGCCGGAAGACTCTGCAGGGCAAGGGCGCGACTCCGCCCGCCCACGAGCGGCATTGGTACAAGGGCAAGCAGCGGTCCGCCGCCGCGGCGGGCGCCGCACCGGCGTCCGCCCAGCAGCCGGCCAGGTCCGCCCGGCCGGCCCGCGGCGGCAAGCGCGACGACGCCCCTGAGGTCATCGGCGGACGCAACCCCGTGCTCGAGGTGCTGCGCGCCGAGGTGCCCGCGAACGTGCTCTACGTCGCTCAGCGCATCGACAGCGACGACCGCGTCCGCGAGGCCATCAAGATAGCCTCCAACCGCGGCATCCCCCTGCTCGAAGCCAGCCGCGACAAGCTCGACAGGCTGACCGAGGGCGCGGTCCACCAGGGCCTCGCCCTCCAGTTGCCCCCCTACGAGTACGCCCACCCCGAAGACCTGGTCGAGCGGGCCGCTGAAGCCGCCGAGGTCCCGCTGATCGTCGCCCTCGACGGGGTCACCGACCCGCGCAACCTGGGTGCCATCGCGCGCTCCGCCACCGCCTTCGGCGCGCACGGCATCCTGGTGCCCTCGCGCCGCTCAGCGAGCGTCACCGCCGGTGCGTGGAAGACCTCCGCGGGCACACTGGCCCACCTCCCGGTCGCCCGCGCCGCCAACCTCACCAGCACCCTGCGCGAGTACCGCGAGCAGGGCCTGTTCGTGGTCGGCCTGGACGGCGAGGCCACCACCGACATCGGCGACGTCGAGCTCACCACCGAGCCCCTGGTCGTCGTGGTCGGCTCAGAGGGCAAGGGCCTGTCCCGGCTGGTGCGCGAATCCTGCGACGTGGTGGCCCGCATCCCCATGCGCGCCGCCGCCGAATCCCTCAACGCCGGTGTGGCCGCGGGCATAGCCCTCTACGAGGTCTCCCGCCACCGCCGCTGACCCCATCCCACAGGCGTCCCGACATCGGTGACGGTGCGCGCGCCATACGACTAAACTCGTAGCGCACCGCACACGCCGACGTAGCTCAATCGGCAGAGCAACGGTCTTGTAAACCGTAGGTCAGGGGTTCGATTCCCCTCGTCGGCTCCCAGCTCAGAGGCCCCCCGCGATGATCGCGAGGGGCCTTTCGCCAACACCTTTGCTAACACGAGCTATGCGGCAGCCTCCTTGATCGCTGTGGCGAGGATGTCGGCGGCCGTCGCCATCTGCTCATTGATCACGTGCGCGTACACCCGAAGAGTGATCGCCGGATCAGCGTGGCCGGGGTCTGTCCGCCCAACGGCTCTGGCCCACTTTCGGTGGTGACGGACGGTGGTCAGCCGAGCAGGATGCGATGGCGGAGGAGTGCGAAGCCGGCTCGTCCGTACATCTGCCTCTGATCATTTTCGTTTAGGATCTTCGGCCCGGCGTTGGCGCAGATGGGTGCGGAACGGATCGACGAGCGAGTACGAGATGCCCCACTCGGACACCCCGCTGGCATGACAATCAACCAAGCCGACTCCACGAAGCTCGGGGCACATCAAAGCCTCCGGCGATCCCGGCGCGGTTCAGTGTTCGCAATGCCTGGAAACTGTTCCAGGATGGAAGAGTGAAGCTGCGCGCAGAGCCCCTCGGTCGATTATGCATTGGCGTGTTGGGACTTGGAATGATCATGCGCGCCAGCGAGTGGGGACGGATCGTCCTTGCTTCCGTTGATCCTTTCTGGCTGGACGACATTCCCCGAGCCGACCTGTCGCACCTCCTGACGGCCGCCATTGTGGGTGTGCCGCTTGCGGTGCTCGGCGGAGTGTGGGCGGTGCGTGCCGCGAAGTTCGGGGTCACGTGCACCGAGACGGTCGTCGAAGTTCACGGCCTTCACGTGACTCGGCGTATTCCGGCCAGCGGTGTCCTCGGTGTTCGCCGCAGCCTGTTTGGAGGGGTGTATCTGCGGTGGGAGGACGGGCACGGATGGCCCCATTCGACCAAGATCGGAGCGTTCTCTGTCTCACCGTTCGCCAGGAGACCCCCCATCTGGCTTGTCCAACACAACGCGCGTTGCATCGCCGCCCTGGAAGAGTGGATCAGAAAGCACGCCGGAGCGGGTTGAACGGGGCAGACGGGACTTCCGCTCATGCCGCGAGTCGCATTCCCCGGCACGACTCCGGTTGATCATGTCAACGATCAACCGGAGCCGCCGCGTCAGGCATCAACCGAGGTGGGACAAGAGCCCGCGCGCTGCCGGATGAGAACTTTTCACGTCTTCAGAGGCGGCCCGCTCCGCGGCCCGCCGGGCGCGCCAGGCTCCGGCTCGGGTGGCTCGTTCAAGACCCGGTCCTGCCCCTGTCGTAGCGCCCGGTTCCGAAACAGCACCCTGGGCATGCGCATATGGCGGGGACATCATGAAGGTCCGGTGGAGGAATCTCGAAGGCCTTGCGCATCTCTTTCGTGGGAATGTGGGTTCTGGCGAGCCGGGCTCTGCCGCGCCGAAGGACTCTCTATGCCGAACGTCTTTTTATATATTGCCGGGCTCGGTACGCGACCTGACGGCGATGCGAATCTGGGCGGCAACGTCAAGCGGGATGGAATGCGTTTGGATATGTCCGACTGGGATGGCGGGTTACCCGGCGGAACCGTCTGGGGACCGTCTGCGACGCGATTGTGTTGAGAATGGGCTTCGCTCGTATTGTCGGCGGCTGATGTTAACACACGTGGAATCGCTCTTACAATCGTTGCGCCGGAGTTGCGGACGGTTGATAATTCTGGTTGCGAAGGCGTTCGACGTGTCCGTGCCGGTCATCCTTTGCCGTCCATTCACAGGAGGTTCCGTGAAGGTCAGCGTCGTCATTCCAGCCTTCAACGCGCGGAGCAGGTTACGCCTCTTGCTGTACACCCTCGCGCACAGCGTGCTCGATGCGGACGACTCCTTCGAGGTCATCGTCGTCGACGACGGTTCCACCGACGGTACCGGCGAGATGGTCGCCGAGCTGGCGGGCCATGACAATCTGACCTACCTCTACCTTCCGCGCACCGATCGGTCGAGCCGGGCGGCCGCCCGTAACGCGGGCATCGCCAAGGCCGGCGGGGAGCTCATCGTCATGGTCGACGCCGATACGGTGGTCGGGCCGACCTATCTCGCCGAACACGTCCGTTATCACCGGATCAGGAATGATCTGGTGGTGATCGGCTCCCGTCCGGACCTCGGAGAGGGCGACTTCGACGACGAGCGCCTCAGCCGCGAATTCAGCTTTGACGCCATGCCCGCCGTCGCCTGGGGTGATCCGCGCGAGCGGGTGCTGGCCGAGTTCTCCGGCAACATGAACCGGATCGCCATCTGCTGGCATCTCCTGTTCTCCTGCAACGCCTCGGTGCGCACCGAGCACCTACGCCGGCTCGGTGGTTTCGACGAGGCATTTCTCGGCTGGGGACTTGAGGACACCGACCTTGGATACCGGCTGCGGCAGGCGGGACTGGCCTTCGCTTTCAACTCCTCGGCCGTGGCCTACCACCAGCGGCGCCGGGGGATAGACGCCGGAATGTACAGCGACTGGGGCCGCAATCTCGCCTACATGATGGCCAAGCATCAGGCGCCCGAAGTGGCGATCCAGTCGATCGTCGGACTGGCCATGAACCCCGCCGACCGGCGGATCGGCTGGGTGGAGGCGATGCGCTGCTTCGAGATCGCCGCGCGGGCCCTCGACGGCCGGCTGCCGGTGCCCGTCACCTACCAGCTCGTGGTGGTCGAGGAGGACACGGTCGACGCCGCGACGGCGGAGCTGGCGGCTCGTGGTGCGACGAACGATCTTCTCGTCATCGATGAGACCAGGGGCGCCGAGCTGGCCGGCCTGGTCCAGTGCGTGGACACCTCCCGCGAGCTGCTCTACTTCCACCGGCCGTCGGAGGCGCAGCGAGCCGAGATCTTCAGCCGTTACCCGGTGGCCGCCGGCTGACCCGCCGGCCTCGGGCACGTCCGTGCCCCGGTCGGCCGACGGTACACAGGGCCACCAGCGCTATCCACAATGGGGCTGTCAGATCGTCTCCCATGGTTCTAATGCGTCGTAGTGGCCGCTGTTTTCGCCGTTCGATGACGGGGGTGTCCTAGAGTCGGCGCATGTGGCGGCGGACGGGATTGACTGTGGCCGGGGTGGTGCTTCTGGCCTGGGGAGAATGGTTGAACTGGCGCTGGTCTCGAACCCTCGTAGGGAACAGCGGGGGCGTTTCCGAGGCTGTGGTGGTGCTGGGATACCGGAACCCTCAAGCGACGGCGAACCTCGTCAACCGCTGGCGAGTTCGTGCCGGCCTTCGCTCCATAGCGGCAGGCCTCGAGCGGGACACGCGCCTGATTTTCAGCGGCGGTGCGACCAGCGCCGGCGCGGCGGAGGCTCAGTTGATGGCCGACTACGCGAAGTCGGTGCTGCAATTCGACGGCACGGTTCTCCTGGAAGACCAAAGTAGAACGACGTGGGAGAACGTCACGAACGTGATCCCGCTGCTTGAGGACGTCGGCCGCATCAAAATCGTCTCCCAGCCGGCGCACGCGCTCAAAGCCCGCGCGTACTTGCGGCGTCAGCGCCCTGATCTCGCCGACAGACTCGTGCCCGCGGACGACTACCGGGCCGGCGAGTGGTTGATCGTCAAGCCGCTGCTGGCGCTGTACGGGCTTTGGACGCTGCGCGGTCTCAGGGGCGACGAGAGGAGGATTTCGCGCTAGCCGGCCGCGATCGTGCCTGCGGCTTTCTCCGGGGGCTCGGCCTCTTCGACCCCGGGCGCCGCTGCCGTTCCTCGGGGCTCCGCCTCGACGTTCTCGCGGAACGCCGAACGTCGTACGCGACAGGTAGCGTGCGGACGCGCGAGACGTGGAGGAGGAGACAGGTGGCTGTTGGTGGTTTCTCGTTGAAACGGCTGGTCCGGGTGCGCGAGGTGATCGAGCGTCACGTCGACTCCGGCTCTGTCCCAGGCATGGTCGCCGTCCTCGCCCGCCACGGCGAGGTGCACATGGAGGCGACGGGCAATCTCGCGTTCGAGGGCGCAGGGGCCAGGACGCCGATGGCGGGCGACACGATCTGCCGCGTGAGCTCGATGACGAAGCCGATCGTCGCCGCGTGCGCGATGACGCTCGTCGAGGACTGCACCCTCCGCCTCGACGACCCGGTCGACGACCTCCTCCCTGAGCTGGCGGACATGACCGTGCTCGCCGATCCCGGCGGGCCACTGGAAGACACCGTTCCGGCGAGACGCCTGATAACGCTGCGAGATCTGCTGACCTTCACCCTCGGCACCGGCATGGTCCTCGCCGAGCCGGGCACGGTCCCGATCGCGGACGCGCTGAACGCGCTCGGCGCTCCGCCGTACGACGAGTGGATGCGCCGGCTCGGCGCGCTGCCGCTCGTCCACCAGCCGGGTGAGCGCTGGATGTACGAGACCGCCGCCGATGTGACGGGCGTGCTCATCGCCCGGGCCACCGGCATGTCGTTCGGAGATGCCTTGCGCGAGCGCATCTGCGATCCGCTCGGGATGAAGGACACCGCCTTCAGCGTGGGCGGCGAGAGCGCCGGTCGGTTAGCGACGGCGTACGAGCGCGACGATGCCACCGGTGGGACGGTCGTTCAGGACGGCCCCGACGGGCATTGGAGCCGGCCGCCGGTGTTCGAAGGAGGTGGCGGCGGGCTCGTCTCGACCGCCGACGACTACCTCGCCTTCGCGTCGGCGCTGCTGGCAGGCGGTTCCCACCACGGCGAACGGGTGCTCTCGCGGCCGTCGGTGACGCTGATGACGAGCGACCACCTGACTCCGGCGCAGAAGGCCGTCTCCGGGTTCTGGCCGGGGTACTTCGACCCCATGGGCTGGGGTTTCGGGATGTCGGTGGTCACCCGCCGCACGCGCCTCGGCCCCTCGGCCGGGAGCTACGGGTGGCCCGGCTTCTACGGCACGGCCTAGTACAACGATCCCGCCGAAGACATGACGGCGATTTTCATCATGCAGCGGGCGCACGCGGGCGACCAGAGGCTGCCGATGTGGAACGAATTCTGGACCGCTGTCTACCAGGCGATCGACGACTGACGGCCGCCCCGCCGGAGCGGCGGCGGGTGCGTGTGCCGGTCTTGTGTCTCCGCGGCAGTGGAACGAGCCATGTGCGCGGTCCGCCGCAGGGTGCGAGCATCGTCGGGCGACCTGGAAGGTGGAATGACGTGAGTGAGATCGCGGTTCGGCCGAACGAGACGACGGTGCCGTTGATGCCGTGCGCGTCGGTGGAGGAGACACTGGCCTTCTATGATGCGCTGGGGTTCGAGGCGACCTACAAGCAGAGCAAGCCCTATGTCTACCTGGCGCTGCGATGGAGCGGATTCCAACTGCACTTCGGCCCGGCGCCCAAGGGGCTCGATCCGGCCAAGGAGGAGTCCGGAGCCTGCCTGGTCATGGTCGACGACGTGGCGCCGTACCACGCGGCGTTCGTCGCGGCGATGCGCCGGGTCCACGGCAAGGTGCTGAGCTCCGGCGTGCCGCGGATCACCCGCTACCGTCCAGGCGCGTCCCGGTTCACGCTGGTCGATCCGTCCGGCAACTCGATCATCTTCATCCAGCGTGGCGAGCCGGCCGAAGTGGAGTACGGCGGCTCGAAGAAGCTGACCGGCCTGGCCAGAGCGGTGGACAACGCGCGCATTCTGCGCGAGTTCAAGTACGACGACCAGCACGCTTTCCGCGCGCTCAAGTCCGCCGTGCGCAGACATGGCGCGGACGCCCCGGTGGTCGAGCGGGCCATCGCGCTGTGCCACCTCATCGATCTCGCCTTGGTCCTCGGCGAGCCCACCGATCCATGGGGCGCCGATCTGCGTGGGCTGGAGCTCACCTCGGGCGACAGACAGCGCATCGAGTCAGAGCTCGGGTATCTGACCGGACTTCAGGAGTGGCTTTCCTGATGCGATGACCGGAAAGGTCCGCCAGGTGCCCGCCGTAGGGCGGCGCCGGCATTCGCCGTCCACCGTCCCGCCGACGCGGCGCCGATGGAAGAACCCCCGGGGGAGGTAGCACACCCGGTGAAGGCAAGGCGAAGGCAAGCGGTCACGGCACTGGATGCTCCGCGTGGCGGCCGGCGAAGAGCCGGCCGAAGCTACCGGCAAGGGCGGCCGGCAAGGGCGGCGGCCAGAGCGGCCGGCAAGGGGGGCGGCAAAAGCAAAGGCAGGGAGATCGCACTCCCCGCCACTTCCAACTTATAGCGCACAGGGGGGCTTGCGGCAAGACCCGGGTCTTGCCGCAGAATCGACGGCCGGACACAGCGTCGACGAGAAAAATGGGGGGACGACGTGGGTGTGTCGTCGATGATCGAGCAGTACGTGATGGATCTTCAGGAGGTCGGCGGGACTCAGGTGGCGGTCGTGGGCGGCAAGGCCGCGCACCTGGGCGGGCTGTCTCAGATCGAAGGCATCCAGGTGCCGGCCGGGTTCTGCGTGACGACGGCCGCCTTCCGGCGGATCATGGCGGAGGCGTCGTCGATCGACGACCGGCTCGATCGGCTGTCGCGCCTGAACCCGGACGACCGGGAGGCGATCCGGACGCTCAGCGCGGAGGTCCGCCGGACCATCGAGGAGACCGCCATCCCGGGCGAGCTGGCGGCGGCGTTCACCCGCGCGCTCGCCGGGCCCGGCGAGCAGGCCGCCTACGCCGTGCGATCCAGCGCGACGGCGGAGGACATGCCGACGGCCTCCTTCGCGGGCCAGCAGGACACCTACCTGAACGTCGTGGGGCCGGCGGCGGTCCTCCAGCACGTCAGCCGGTGCTGGGCGTCGCTGTTCACCGAGCGGGCCGTGACCTACCGCCTGCGGAACGGCTTCGACCACCGGAAGGTCCACATGGCCGTGGTCGTACAGCGGATGGTCTTCCCGGACGCGTCCGGCATCCTGTTCACGGCCGACCCCGTCACGGGCAACCGGAAGATCACCACGGTGGACGCCGGTTTCGGTCTCGGCGAGGCCCTGGTCTCCGGCCTGGTGAACCCGGACGTCTACAAGGTGCGCGGCGACGAGATCGTCGCCCGGACGATCGCCGCCAAGCAGCGTGCCGTCCACGCCCTGCCGGGCGGCGGGACGCGGGAAGTGGCGATCGACCCGCAGCGGCAGGAGCAGCCGGCGCTGACGGAGGCGCAGGTCGTACGGCTGGCGCGGCTCGGACGGCGGATCGAGGCGCACTTCGGCCGCCCGCAGGACATCGAGTGGTGCCTGGTCGGCGACGACTTCCAGATCGTGCAGAGCCGGCCGATCACCACGCTGTTCCCCATCCCCGCGGCCGGCGACCGGGAGAACCACGTCTACCTCTCCGTCGGCCATCAGCAGATGATGACCGACGCCATGAAGCCGCTGGGGCTCTCCATGTGGCAGCTGACGGCCATCGCGTCGACGCACGAGGCCGGCGGGAGGCTGTTCGTCGATGCCACCCCGCATCTGGCGTCGCCCGCGAGCCGTGCCGGCTTCCTGGAGATGGTGGGGAGGTCAGATCCGCTGACCAGGGACGCGCTGGAGACCGTCCTCGACCGCCGGGAGTTCGTCCCGGCGCTCCCGGACCGCGGTGCCGCCAGGCCGCCGTTCGGCGGCGCGTCCGCCCCGGCCGAGACCGATCCGGCCGTCGTCACCGAGCTGATCGAGCGCAGCAGGGCCTCCATCGCCGCCCTGCGCCGCGACATCCGGGCGAAGACCGGGCCGGCGCTGTTCGAGTTCCTGCTGGAGGCATTCAAGGAGCACAAGCGCGTCCTCAGTGATCCGCTGAACATGCGGGCGATCATGGCGGGCATGGAGGCCACCTGGTGGCTCAACGACCGGCTGCGCGAGTGGCTGGGTGAGAAGAACGCGGCCGACACCCTCACGCTGTCAGCGCCCGGCAACGTCACGTCGGAGATGGGCCTGGCGCTGCTGGACGTCGCGGACGTGGTCCGCGCGCGTCCGGAGGTGGTGGCGTTCCTGCAGGGCGTGAAGGACGACGGTTTCCTGGACGAGCTGCCGAAGGTCGCGGGCGGGGCCGAAGCGCGCGACGCCATCGAGGCCTACCTCGACCGGTACGGCATGCGCTGCGTCGGCGAGATCGACATCACGAGGCCGCGTTGGCGCGAACGCCCCGCCACGCTCGTGCCCATGATCCTCGACAACGTCAGGAACTTCGAGCCGGGCGCCGCCGCACGGCGCTTCGAGCAGGGACGGCAGGAGGCGGAGAAGAAGGCGCGGGAGGTGCTCGAACGTCTGCGGGCGCTGCCGGACGGGGAGGAGAGGGCCGACGAGACCGAGCGGATGATCGACCGAGTCCGGATCTTCATCGGCTATCGGGAGTACCCGAAGTACGACATCATCACCCGCTATTTCGTCTACAAGCAGGCCTTGCTGGAAGAGGCCGAGCGCCTCGTTCGGGCCGGCGTGCTCGCCGACAGGGACGACGTCTTCTATCTCACGTTCCAGGAGTTCCATGACGCCGCGCGCTCGAACCAGGTGGACGACCAGCTGATCCAGCGGCGCAAGGACGCGTTCCGGTCCTACCGCGCGCTCACGCCGCCCCGGGTGCTGACGTCGGACGGCGAGGTCATCGCCGGGGCGTACCGGCGCGATGACGTGCCGGCCGGCGCCCTGGTCGGCCTGCCGGTCTCGGCCGGGACCGTCGAAGGGCGCGCCCGCGTCATCCTGGACATGGCCAAGGCCGATCTCGAACCGGGTGACATCCTCGTCACGGCCCACACGGACCCGAGTTGGACGCCACTCTTCGTCGGCATCGCGGGCCTGGTGACGGAGGTCGGCGGGTTGATGACACACGGCGCGGTGATCGCACGGGAGTACGGCCTGCCGGCCGTCGTCAGTGTGGTGGACGCCACCCGGCTGATCGCCGATGGGCAGCGGATCCGCGTGCACGGAAGCGACGGGTACGTCGAGATTCTCCCCTGACAGATCATTCACCGCTCAGGCAGGAAGATCCGGGTGACGAGGGCGGCGCCCATCGTCACCCCGATGTGCCGCGCGCGGCCGCTCTGCCGCACCGTTCCGAACGGAGAGCCGGGTGCTTCACCCGGCGCCCCCCGGCACGTCCGCCGGGTGGTGGGGGAAGCCGATGCGCAGTACGGCTGCGGCCGTGGCGGCCGTGAGGACGACGACGGCGGCCAGGAGCAGCGCCTGCCGGTAGCCGTGGTGGAGCAGCGGGGTGACGACCAGGGGACCGAGGATCTGACCGGCGGAGTACCCGGCGGTCAGCAGTGCGACGGAGCGCGGGAACCGCAGGTGGGCGCCCGCCGCGAGGGCGAGCGTGCTGACGCCGATGAACGTCGCGCCGAACAGGGCCGCGGAGACCAGGGCGGCCGTCACGCCCTGCGTCAAGGCGGGCAGGGCGATGCCGACCGCCTGGGTGAAGAGCGCGGCGAGCAGCAGGTCGGGGCGTGACCAGCGCCGCCCGAGCCAGGCCCACAGCGCAGAGGACGGCACGGCCGCCAGGCCGACCAGCACCCAGGCGCCGCTGCCCACCCATCCGGGCGAGTTCTGCTCGATCGCCGCGACCAGGAAGGTGCCGGCGACGATGTACCCGATGCCTTCCAGGGTGTAGGAGGCGAACAGCGCGGTGAACCAGCGGTGAGTTCGCGGCCTCGGCCCGCCGTCCGCCGCCTCCGCGGACCTGGTGGATCTGGCGGGCGCGGTCGGCGGGGCTTCGGGGCGGAGGTTCCACGCGGCGACGGTGAGGATTTCGGCGAGTACGGCGGAGGCGAACCAGGCCGTCCGCCAGTCGGCCACCGAGCGCAGCACCAGGACGAGCAGGCCGGACAGCGCGATGCCGGCGCCGACTCCGCCGAACGCCCAGCCGGGCAGATGCGCGGGGTGCTCGCGCAGGTGGCTGAGGAGAGAGTTCGCCGTGATGACGAAGATCAGGGCGCTGGCCACCCCGGCGAGCAACCGCAGCGTGATCCACACGGCCGTGCTCTGGGTGACGGGCATGATCGCCAGGCTGGCGGTCAGGACCACCAGGCTGGTACGCAGGAGCCTGGGCGAGCGGACCAGCGCGGGGGACAGGATGCCGGCGAGCGCGCCGAACAGGTATCCGACGTAGTTGGCCGTGGCCAGGTTGGCGCCGGTCGCCGCGGACATCCCGGCCTGAGCGTGCATCAAGGGGAGGATCGGGGTGTAGACGAACCGGCCGACCCCCATGCCCGCGGCGAGCGCGGCGGCGGCCTGAATGACATGGCCCCAAGGTGAGTGGAGCGCGCCGTCTCCTCGGGACGAGTCGTCTCCTCGGGGCGAGCCCGCGGGCAGGGGCCGTACGGTCATGCGGAAGTCCTCCGAGGTCAGGCCGAGCGCGAGGTCAGGCGGAGCGGGTTTCCGGGTGGACGGCACCGCGGCCGTGGTCATCCGCGAGGCGCGGAGGGATCGTGCCGAGCGCCTTCCCGGCGTGGTCAGGCCCGGACGGGGCATTCGTGCCGGCGGGCGGCAGGCTCGACCGTCCCGCGTGAGACGTCGAAGGGCTTGGCCGGTTCGTGAGCGCCGGCCGGATCAACGGCTTTGTGAGCGTCGGCCGGGTGAGCCGTTCTGTGAGCGTCGGCCGGATGAGCGGCTTTGTGAGTGTCGGCCGGTTGAGCCGTTGTCAGCGCCGGTTGGATGAGCCGGTTCGTGGGCGTCCGCCGGACAGGGCGTTTCGTGACGGTCGTCCGGACGGAGCGTCTCGTGAGCGTCCACCGGTCGGCTGCTGGGATCCCTGTGAGCGTCCGCGGTCGGGCTCTCACGTCCTTCATTGTGTGCTTTCACCGAGGTCAGCGCCACGACCGGTTCCCTCCCTGCTGGTAGGCGCAGCCTCCCACCGACGTAGCATGACAAGCGTGGAACTGCGCCAGCTGCGGTACTTCGTCGCGGTTGCCGAGGAACTGAACTTCGGCCGCGCCGCCGAGCGCCTTCTGATCGCGGGCCCTTCCCTGTCCCAGCAGATCAAGGCACTGGAACGCGGCCTGGGCGTGCGCCTGTTCGACCGGGACCGCCGCTCGGTGTCGCTCACCCCGGCCGGTTCCGCCCTGCTCCCGCACACCCGGGCCCTGCTGGAGAGCGCCGATGACCTGCAGCGGCGTGCCCGTCGGCTGTCCGGGGCCGAATCGGTCCGTCTCGGCTACGTCAACTGGCTGCCGCCGGACCTGACCGCGCGCACCGCCGCGGTGGCCCGTGTCCACGTCGACGCCTGGGTCGAGCCCTCGCACACCCAGGCCGCGCGGGTCGCCGAGGGTGGCCTGGACCTCGCGGTGTGCTGGCTGCGCGCCGACGATTTGGAGCGGCACGGCCTTCGGGGCCGGCTGATCGGCGCCGAGCGTCTCCACGCCGTCGCCGCCGGCGGTGACACCGGCGCCGTTCCGGCCCGGGACACCGTCGTCCTCATCGACAACGACGTCACCTCCTGGTCTTCTTGGAACGCCTACGCCGAGGAACTGGCCGGCCAGACCGGGGTCCGCGCGGTCCACATCTCCGACGGCGGCATCACCGGCCCGGCGTTCTTCGACCACGTGCGCCGCAGTGGCCGCCCGGTCGTCAACTCGCCCAAGGGCCAGAACACCGCGCTGCCGCGCGACCTCGTCCGGCGTCCCATCGTCGCGCCGGAGATCTACTGGACCTGGTCCCTGGTGTGGCGCCGGGCTGAGGTCCGCCCTGCTGTCCTGGCCGTCGTCGAGGCCCTCCGCGAGGACCGCGACTTCGGGATCCACGGCCCGGACGCCTGGCTGCCCCAGGACGACCTGCACCGGCGCCGGCCGGAAGTCTGATCGTCGGCGGAGTGCCGCGCCGCGCGTCGGGTGTCCTCCGCCGGCCTCGGCCCGGAGTGCCCACCTGCCAACGGGGATGATGCCGGTCCCGTCGTAGGCCCTGTCGACTTGGCTCCTCCCGCGTTGGCCGCCTAAGGTCGCCTGCATATAGTCGACCGGTCTACTTCATTCACGGGATTCGATCAACAGGAGAACGCTGATGAACACCGAAACGGATAGAGAAGCGATCCTGCGGGACGTCCTCGACCGGTGGAAGGCCGCCGTCGACGGTCACGAACCGGAGCAGGTCGCGGCCCAGTTCACCGAGGACGCGATCTTCCAGGGGCTGCGCCCCTACAGCGTCGGCAGGCCGGGCGTAGCCGCCTACTACGACTCCCAGCCGCTCGGGCTGACGGCGGCGTACCGCATCCTGGAGACCAGAGCGCTCGCCGACGACCTGGTGCTCGGCTACCTGGCCGTCGACTTCTCGTTCACCGACCGCCCCACCCTGAACGCCTACCTCACCGTGCTGGTGAAGCAGACCAGGGAAGGCTGGCAGATCACCCACTACCAGGTCTCCCGCCTCGACTAGTGCGCCGTCGATGGATGTTCACCGGGTGGAGCGTCGTACGGCGGCGCCGGCATCGCCGTACCCCGACTCGCCGACGCGGCGCCGTCCAACAGCCAGTACATACCGGGTGGGGGACGGCGCTCGGTGGAGGTATGGGGTCATCGCACACTGGTCATCGTGCTGAGCGTCCGATACCGGATGTTCGCGGCAAGACGGGGAGGGTTCATGGGGAGTGGCTGACAGTTGGTGTGGAGGATCGCTGACTGTCGCTGAAAGTTGCAGATGTGACCTGGTGGTTCGTGGGCTTGCCTTGTTGTTGGCTCGACATGCGGCAGGCCGGGCGTCTACCGTCTGCACACCGTGTCGCGCGGTACGGCGGACCGACAGGCCCGCTGCCCTCACCTCCCGGCCGTCAGGGAGTCATCATGCATCGGCGACTTTTCTGCACATTCCTTGCGGCGCTCGCCGCGTTGGCCGGGCTCGTGGTGACCGCGCCCGCGCTGTCCGCGGCGACCCCCGTGGGGGTCATGCGGACCGCCCTCCACAGCGGCGGCGCTCAGGCCGCCGACACCGTCCCGCCGACGGTTCCGGCCGGGCTGAAGGCCACGGTCAGCTGCTATCCCCTTACGGTGACGCTGAGCTGGACCGCGTCCACCGACAACGTCGGGGTCACCGGCTACGACGTGTACGGCGCCCCCTACGGCGGTTCGTTCGAGTCGGTCAGCACGACCACGACGACCTCGTTCACCCAGCCCCTCAGCCGTCTGTACCAGTTCGAGGTGCGGGCACGCGACGCCGCCGGCAACACCTCCGCCTTCACCGCGCCGGTCAGCGTCGTGCCGCCGCCGTGCCCGACCAGGCCACCGCAGGACACGCAGCCGCCCACCACGCCGGGCACGCCGACCGCGAGCGTCGATTGCGGCTCGGTGACGCTGAACTGGACCGCGTCGACGGACAACGTGGGTGTCACCGGGTACGAGATCTGGCGTGCGCCCGGCTCCACCGGCGGCACGTTCCTCGGCGTGGGCATCACGACGGCCACGTCGTTCACACTGTCGGGTGCAGGGGTCTTCCGCTTCCAGGTCCGTGCGCGTGACGCGGCCGGAAACACCTCCGCCTTCACCTCCCCCATCATCGTCGTCACCCCGGCCTGCCCGTCACAGACGCCGGGCGCCGACGAGTGCACGGCGGTGTACAGCCAGGTCGGCGGCTGGTCCGGCGGTTTCCAGGGCAAGGTGACCGTGACCAACACCGGCAGCACCGCGTCCACCGGGTGGACGGTGACGCTCACCTTCCCCGGCACCCAGCGGATCATGAACATCTGGAGTGCGCGGACGACCAGCACCGCCAGCCCGTACACGATCACGAACGAGGGCTACAACGGAGCGCTTAGCCCCGGCGCGTCCACCACCTTCGGCTTCCTGTCGACCACGAGCGGCACCGACAACTCGCCCACGGCCACCTGCGCCCGGACGTAGTCGAGCCGACCCCGTTCTGCGCCGGCTCGGCGGCCTCAGGGGAGCACGAGGTGGGCGAAGACGGCACGATGATCGGTCATGGGCACCAGGTGGGTGCTGTACCCGCGGATCGCGACGCGCGGGTCGGCCAGCACGTGGTCCAGCGTCACGCCGGGGATCGGCTTCCACCCTTTGGCGGGCCAGGTCGGTGACAGCCCTTGCCCGGTGACGTCGCCGACGTCCCGGTACCCGGTGCCGAGCAGGCGTCTCAGCGCCCCGTGGTCCAGCGTGGCGTTGAAGTCGCCGGCCAGGACGCGCACCGTTCCCCGGGGTTCGGCGGCGGGAAGCGCGCTCAGGCCCTGTGACCAGCACCGCACCTTGTAGTCGAAGCGGGGCGCGCACGGATGCACCGACGCCACGTACACCTCCGGACCGCCGGGGACGCGCACGACGGCCTCGGCCTGGCGGAAGTTCCCGTACTCGATGACGGACCCGGCACGCAGCGGGAACCGCGCGTAGATGCCCGACCCCCATGGCCCCTGCGCGGGCTTTCCCATCCGATGGGGGAGGAGGTCGTCGAGACCCGCCTTCTTCAGGCTCTCTATCGCGCCCGGCGTGAGCTCCTGAATCGCCAGCACGTCCGGCTTGAGCCGTCGCACGAGGGCGACGATCTCCTCCGGCGAGGCCGCGCCCACGGCCAGGTTGGCGGACATGATCCGGAACTCACGCCCGGAAGCCGCCGGACCGCCTTCGGCCAGCGCCCTCGGCAGCACGCACGCGCCGAGCACCACCGTCACCAGCGTGCCCGCCGCCACGACCGGCCATCGGCGCAGCAGCAGCGCGACCAGCGGCACGGCGACCGACGCGGCGGCGACGAACGGCGTGAACGCCACGAGCTGGATCCAGTACAGGCCGAGGTCCCATCCCGTGAGGCGGAGCACGGCCCACACCGCGAACGGCACGAGAAGCAGCCACGCCAGGACGGTCACCCAGCGCCACCGCCGCCGCGCGGCCTCCGGCTCGTCGGTCACCGGCCCGACCGCCGCAAGGTCGGCACCGACGCACGGGAGGCGGGCGCCACCACCCGTACGGTGTCGCCTTCGCGCAGCCTCGCAGGGAAGATCGTGTCCATTTTGGGAGGTTAGCGGGCGGACCCGGGACCCGGGGCCCGATCGTCTCTCCCCAGAGTCTCCGGGTCCGCGGTTCCCCGCGTCACTACCGTGGGCACCGGGGCGGACGTCGGGGAGAATCCCGACGTACCTGGAGGCGGATGATGTGCGACGTGGCGCCGGACAGGCGGACCTGCTGGACGTGGACCGGGTCCAGCCCGTGCGCGATCGCGGCGGTGAGGTCGGCGGGGTCGGGGATGAGCACCACCGCGATCCCGTCCGGGGCGAGGACGCGCCGGAGTTCGGCCCACCACCGCGACGGCCCCTGACGGAGCAGGCCGTTCGCCGGCACCTGCGCGCCCCAGGGCGGGTTGCAGGTGACGCGGTCGACGCCGGCGTCGGCCACCGGCAGCTCGCCGGCATCGCCCCGCCGCACGGTGATGACGTCGCCCACACGCACGGTGGTCGTGTCACCCACGCGCGCGCTGGTGGCGTCGCCTACGCGCATGGTGGTCGTGTCGCCTGCGCGCACGGCGGCCCTCGGGGTCGTGGTGGTGGCGGCGTCCGGGGGGATGGCGAGGACGGCGCGGGACGCGTTCGCGCGGGCTGCCCGCAGCGCGTCCGGGTCCATGTCGAATCCCTCGAACCGTGCCTCCGGCCGCAGCAGGCCGGCCTCGATGAGGAGCGTGCCGGCCCCGCAGCAGGGGTCGAGCACCCGGTGGCCCGCCCGGATGTCGGCCAGCCGGGCCATGGCCGCGGCCACCGGGGGATGCAGCGTGCCGGGAATGGTGCTCAGCTTGTAGTCACGCCGGTGCAGGGGCCGGTCGGCGATCCGCAGCATCAGCGTCGCCCACTCGCCGTCCAGCGTGAGCCGCCATGCGCTGTGGCCGGGCGGCGGCGGTACGCCCTCGCGCCGCGAGTGGTACGCCACGCCGAGCCGCCGCGCCAGCGCCCGGCCGACGGCGTCCTCCGCGTCGTACCGGTTGAAGTTGCGCCTGCCCAGGAAGGACGCCGAGACCTCCACGCCGGTGAGCGCGGCCGGGCCGCCGTAGTCCTGGCGCCGCCGTAGGAGCGTGCCTACGTCGGCGAGGCACGCGAGCCGGGCGAGCGCGTCGAGCCCGGTCCTGGCGGAGCCGACGTCCGGCAGCCGCGCCGCGGACAGGAACACGTCGTCGGCCGTCCGCGGCATGAGCGGTCGGATGCCGGGTCGCTCTGGGCGGAAGTGCACCTCTCGGTGCCTGAGGTGAGTGATCGTTCCGAGTCCGAGCCCGAGGACCTCGTCGGCCACGATGGGCTCCAGTCCCCGGACGCACCGCGCCACCAGGCGCGCCGCCGTCATGAGGCGGCGCGAGCGCTGGGACGCGGTGAGATGAGAATGCCTGCGCGAACGCGCATGATGGTCGTTCTTCTCCCACGTCAAGGCCCGGGACGGCGCCACGCCGCCCCGCCTCGTCGACGACGGGGGATCCTCGCCTCGCCGACGGACCTTTACCGTCGGTAGAAGAACTTCATGGTCGTGATGCTAACAGCCGCGCCGAGCCTCGCCGCGCGGACCTTCGGGCTCGGCGTCCGCGAGCACGGTCACGCTGGGAGACCCCGCGCCGCGTCTTCCCCGGCCTCTGCGGGACCCGCGGGGGCGAGGCGCGCCAGAACGGGCGGCAGGTCGTCCTCGTGCACGACCGTGAGCCGCCGGGTCGCCCGGGTGATCGCCACGTACAGGTCCTGGCCGCCCTTCGGGGACTGCGCCAGGATCTCCGCGGGCTCCACGATCACCACCGAGTCGAACTCCAGGCCCTTGGCCTGGGTGACGGTGAGGACCACGGCGGGGGAGTCCAGCGCGTCGGCCGTCAGCGCGCACGCCGCCTCGGGAAGCATCGCGGCGATCTCGTCGTGCAGGGCGTCGGGGGTGAGGACGGCCGTCCGCCCCTCGCCGATCTCGGCCAGCTCCGACCGCACCAGCGCGGCGAGGTCGCGGGGGAGGTCCGCGCGCGCGACGCGCAGGGCGCGCGGCGGCCCCTCACCGTCGCGGACGGAGATCGGCGGCTCCTGGTCGGGGGCCACGGTCGCGAGCACGTCCGCGGCCACCTCCATGATCTCGGCCGGCGTGCGGTAGTTGACCAGCAGCCGCGCCTCCCGCCAGCGTCCTTTCACGTACGGGTCGAGCATCTCTCCCCACGTCCGGGCGCCCGCCGCCGAGCCGGTCTGGGCGATGTCGCCCACGATCGTCAGGGATCGGGCAGGGATGCGGCGCATGACCGTGCGCCAGGCCATCGCCGACAACTCCTGGGCCTCGTCCACGATGACGTGGCCGTACGCCCAGCGCCGGTCGCGTTCGGCGCGTTGCGCGGTGGTGAGCGCCTCGCCGCCGCCGTCGTGGCGGTCGGCGAGGGCGGCGGCGTCCATGATCTCCAACTCGGCGACCCCGCTGACCTGCAGCACCTCGCGCGCGTACAGTTCGGCCTCCGCGCGCTCCCGCGCGGTGGCCCGCTCGGCCGCCCTGGCCTCCGCGTCGTCCTCGCCGAGCAACTCGGCCGCCTCGTCCAGCAGCGGGACGTCCTCGACCGTCCACGGGGAGCCCGCCGGCCGGGCCAGCGCGTCTCGCTCGTCGGGCCGCAGGACCGAGCCCGCCGACCGCAGCGCGCCGTCGTCGGCGAACAGGTCGGACAGCAGCCTCTGCGGGGTGAGGTAGGGCCAGAGCGCGTCCAGCGCCTCGCGCACGACGGGCGTCCGCCACAGCGCGAGGCGCGAGTAGCGCAGGTCCTCCTCGTCGAGCGGCCGGTCGAGTTGCCGCGCCTCGTCCAGGGCGAGCGCGGTCAGGGCCGAGTCGACGAACAGCTTGCGGGCCACGTTGTGCGGGTTGCGCACCGCCCGTGCGCGGTCGCGGGCGCGCTCGCAGGTGGCGTGGTCGACCCGCAGTTCCATGCGTTCGACGACGACCTCCACGCCGCCTCGCACCGAGGTCTTGGTGGGCACCGGCACCATGAGGTCGCCCTCGGGGACGCGCTGGCGGTCGCGCACGGCGGCCCTGAGCACCTCGACCATCCGCGCGTCGCCTTTGACGAGCGCCGTCCCCGGCCGGTCGGACGCGGTGGCGCGCACCCCGGGGTACAGCTCTCCGATGGTGGTCAGCACGACGTCGGTCTCGCCGAGGGAGGGGAGGACCTGCCCGATGTAGCGCAGGAACATGGCGTTCGGCCCCACGACCAGCACTCCACGGCGTTCGAGCGTCTCGCGGTGCGCGTACAGCAGGTAGGCCGCGCGGTGCAGGGCGGCCACGGTCTTGCCCGTCCCGGGGCCGCCCTGGACGACGAGCGCGCCCGGCAGGCCGGAGCGGATCACCTGGTCCTGCTCGGCCTGGATGGTGGCGACGACGTCGCCCATGCGCCCGGTGCGCCCGCGCCGGAGCGACGCCATGAGGGCGGCCTCGCCGACCAGGGTGCGGCGGTCGGGGTCGCTCATGCGGGCGAGGTCGAACACCTCGTCGTCCAGGCCGACGACCGTGCGGCCCCGGGTGTGCAGGTGGCGGCGGCGTATGAGGGGCCCGGGGTGGCTCGGCGTCGCGGTGTAGAAGGGACGGGCCGCCGGGGCGCGCCAGTCGATCAGCACCAGGTCGTCGCCGGCGTCCCGCAGCCCCACCCGGCCGATGTAGAGGGTGTCGCCGTCGACGTCGTCGACGCGGCCGAAGCACAGGCCGCGCTCCACTGCTGACAGCTGGGACAGGCGGCGCGCGTGTTCGTGGGCCGACACGTCGCGTTCGAGCCGGGCCTGGTGAGTGCCGCCGGGCGCGCCGCTCCCATGATCCGCGCGCAGTGCCCGGTCGGCGCGTTCCCGTACGGCGTCGAGGCGCTCGTACAGCATGGAGACATAGGCCTGCTCGGCTCGCAGTGCTTCGGCGCGGGCGGTTGCGCGGGCGGTTGAGGATGCACGACGCTCCATCGGCGTGGTATACTCCTTACGGGAAGGGTGTGCGCGCCTGTGTTCAGGCATGCCAAGTGATCGAGCATAACAGCTCTCGCTCGCCCTCGCATTCCGTCAGGTCACGCTCGCGTGCTCGCGTTCACCCTTACCGCTTGACCGCGCCCGGTGCCGCCCGCGGGCGACCCGTTTCAGGCCGCCCGCATCGTCGCCACCGCGTCCGCCGTGGTCGGGTAGGTGGCGAAGTGGTGGTCGAG
Source organism: Sphaerisporangium sp. NPDC049457 (assembly GCF_055586705.1). Taxonomy (NCBI): domain Bacteria; kingdom Bacillati; phylum Actinomycetota; class Actinomycetes; order Streptosporangiales; family Streptosporangiaceae; genus Sphaerisporangium; species Sphaerisporangium sp. NPDC049457. The sequence continues at coordinate 137,269 of NZ_JBVJHR010000024.1, forward strand.
GTTGGTGATGGTCAGCAGTCTTGAGATCATCATGCCGGGGGTCACCGCCAGCGCCAGCCTCCCGCCCATCTCGCGCACCCTGTTGTAGGTGTTGACCAGCAGGCCGAGGCCCAGAGAGTCGCAGAAGCTGGTGCGGGTGAGATCGAGCACCAGGCAGGGCGGGCGCGACTCCTCGATGGCGTGATCGAGTTCCGCGCGCAGTCGCGGGACGGCGCCCATGTCGAGTTCGCCGTCGATCTCCACGACCACGCACGGGCCGTCCTGTCTTTCGCAGATGTGCAATGCCGTCTGGCGTGCCGGGTAGGCCATTTCCCTCACCTCCACTCCCGGCCCGCTACCCCGACAAACAGGCAATAAGCGCGCATCGCCGAATCAGCTGGTCGGCCGGCTCATGTCAACGCGGTGATTGCGCCGCGTGGCGAGCGTCAACGGTTACATAATGAATCGCAATGAAGACGGAAAGTAATCGGCATGTCGACGTCAGCATCGTGGTGCCCGTCCACAACTGCCGCCCCTACCTCGACCGGTGCCTCGCCTCGCTCCTCACGCAGGCGGTGAGCAAAGAGATCGTCGTCGTCGACGACGGCTCGACCGATGGCAGCCGCGACCTGCTGGCGCACTACGCCGAGAGGTTCCCCGAGATACGGGTGTGGCACCAGCAGGCGTCCGGCGGCGCCGCCCGGCCGCGCAACCGCGCCATCGCCCATTCCACGGGCCGCTATGTCTTCTTCTGCGACGCCGACGACCATCTCGGCCCTGAGGCGCTCCAGCGCATGCTCGCCATGGCCGAGCGCAACGGCTCCGACATCGTGCTCGGCAAGATGGTCGGCCACGGCCGCAAGGTGCCGACGTCCATGTTCCGGGAGAATCGCGACCTCGCGCCGCTCGGCGAGACCACCGTCTACAACGCCCTCACCTGCTTCAAGCTCTTCCGCCGCGAGCTGCTGACCCGCCACCAGATCCGCTTCGACGAGTCGTTGCGCGTCGGGGAGGACATCGTCTTCTCGGTGCACGCCTACTGCCACGCGCGGACGATCTCCGTGGTCGCCGACCACGACTGCTACCACCTGGTCGCCCGGCCGGACGGCAGCAGCATCATGCAGGAGCCGGGCAGCCGCGATCCGCTCGCCTGGCTGCGCATGATCCGCACGCCGATCGAGCTGATGATGCGCCACGTCCCCGAGGGCCCGCTGCGCGACCATCTCATGCGGCGGCATTTCCGCTTCGACATCCTCGGCCAGCTCGGCGCGCCGTTCCTGGCCGCGGACGCCGCGGCGCGCGCCGCCATCGCCGGCGAGGTGACCGACATGTGCGCGGCGTGGCTGACCGACGGGGTGCTCGAACGGCTGCGCCCGATCGACCGGCTCCGGGCCGCCTCGCTCGGCGACGCCGGCCGCCTCGTCCGGCTCGCCAGGGTGGAGACCGCCGTGCTGCGCCGCCGCCTGACCGGGCTCGAATGGACCGGCGACCGCCTGGAGATCTCCGGCCGGGCCTCGCTGTCGGACTCCTGGAACGGGGTCACGGTCGGCCTGCTCCTGCGCGAACGCGCCACCGGCGCCGAACGCCGGGTGCCGGTGACCTCGGTGGCCGACGTCTTCGCCGGCGGCGTCGAGGTGTCGCGGCTGCCGCCCGGGGTGTGGGACATGTACGTCGTGCTGGCCTGCGAAGGGGTGCGCCGGGTGGCGAGGTTCGGCGCCGACCGCGACGCGGGCGTCGTGTGTCCCGCCGCGAGGCTGGCCGGCGCGGTCGCGGTGCCCTACTTCACCCGCCCGCACGGCAACCTCACCATCGACATCGGCGGCCACGTGGCCGCGGTCCCCGGCTCGGCGCGGCTGACCCGCACCGCGTGGGGCGGCAAGGGCACGTTCACCATCGAGGGGGCGGTGACGGTCGGGGGCGACTGCCCGGCCGCCCGGTGCGCGCGCCAGGTGGTCTGGCGCGAACGCTCCTCCGGCAGCGAGCGGCGCGTCCCGGTCGCGGCCGTCGGCGGTGCGGGGTTCACGGCCACGGCGACGCTCGACGCTCCGGGCATCTGGGAGGCCGAACTGGAGGTCGACCTCGGCGGGCCGCCGCTGCGCTACCCCGTCCAGGTCGGCGGGGCGGAGGCCACGGGTCTCGGATCGGGGGTGGTGTGGTGGCGCGGGCGCAGACGCTGGACGGCCACCGTGCGAGCGTCCAAGATCCGGCGCAAGCTCGTCGTCACCGTCCTCGCCCGGGGCCCGCGGGCCGTCGTCCGCCGGACGATCCGCACCATCCGCTGACCCCCGCCGACCCCCGCGCGGCCGGTTACGGCCGTCACATTCACCGGCTACGGTCACGCAGGCCCGCGCGCCGCACGGGAATGCCGATCTTCTCCGGGCGGCGCACCCGGTAAGGGACGTGAGCTGGGCTGGCCACGAACATGTACCCCTAGAGCCAGAGTCGGGGTGGCGGGAACCCCTACCAGCGCCGGGGCACGCCCCCAGCATTTCGGTCGTTCTTGCCACTTCCTTGCAGCTACAAGCGGATGGCTTAGAGTTGGGCGCGAATCGACTTTCCCCGGAGGCTCCGGTGCACGTACCAGACGGTTTCTTCAACGCGGCGGTCTCCGTCGGCGCGGGCGCCTTCGCCGCCGCCGGCGTGGCGGTGTGCCTGCGCGGCGCGCGCCGCGAGCTGGACGACCGCACGGCTCCCATGGCGGGCCTGGTCGCGGCGTTCATCTTCGCCGTTCAGATGCTCAACTTCCCCGTGGCCGCGGGCACGAGCGGCCACCTGCTGGGCGGCACGCTGGCCGCCGTGCTCGTCGGGCCCTATACGGCCGTGTTGTGCGTGGCGGTGGTGCTGCTCGTCCAGGGCTTCTTCTTCGCCGACGGCGGCCTCACCGCGCTCGGCGTCAACATCTCGCTGATGGCCATCGTCACCGCCGTCGTCGGCTGGACGGTGTTCCGCCTGATCGTGCGCGCCGCGCCCCGCAACCGCGCGCTCATCCCGGTCGCGGCCTTCGTCGGCGCCGCCGTCTCGGTGCCGGTCGCGGCGATGGGCTTCACCCTGCTGTTCTGGCTCGGCGGCACCGCGCCGATCGACGTGTCGTCGGTGGCGATCGCCATGGGCGGCGTGCACGTCCTCATCGGCCTCGGCGAAGGCCTGATCACCGCGCTCACCGTGAGCAGCGTGCTGGCCGTGCGTCCCGACCTGGTGTACGGCGCCCGGGGGCTCGCCGCCAAGCTCGTGCTGCGCACCGCCGACGGCGGCACCACCGAGGTGGGGGGCGCGCCCGCTCCGGCGCCGTCCCGCGGCCTGCGGCCGCTGCTGATCGGCGGCGCCCTGGTCACCGTCCTGCTGGCCGGCGTGGCCTCCTTCTACGCCTCCAGCAGCCCCGACGGGCTGGAGAAGGTCGCAGGCGACAAGGGCCTCAACGTCAACGAGCAGGGGCACGCGCTCGGCGACGGGCCGCTGTCGGACTACGGCGTCAAGGGCGTCGAGGACGAACGGCTGTCGGTGGGCGTCGCCGGCGTCGTCGGCGTCGGCATCACCGTGGTGGCCGGCGGGGTCGTCTTCTACGCGCTGCGCCGCCGCGGCCGCCAGGCGGCGGGCGACGGCGAGCGCGACGGCGACAAGGTGCCCGCGTAATGGGCGCAGGGCACACCCACCAGCTCTACCGGCCGGGCGACACGGTCATCCACCGCCTGCCGCCCCAGTGCAAGCTTCCCGCCGTGGCGGCGTTCGCCGTGGTCGTGGTCGCCACGCCGAGAGAGGCGTTCTGGGCCTTCGGCATCTACGTCCTGCTGCTGGCGGCGGTGGCCGCGGCGGCCCGGGTGCCGGTCAGGTTCGTGCTGCGGCGCATGGTGATCGAGGTGCCGTTCGTCATCTTCGCCGTGGCACTGCCGATCATCGGGCTGGGCGAGCGCGTCGAGGTGCTCGGCCTGTCGCTCAGCGCCGAAGGGCTGTGGTCGGCCTGGAACATCCTCGCCAAGGCCACCCTGGGCGTCGTGGCGAGCATCCTGCTGGCCGCCACCACCGAGCCCCGCACAATGCTGCTCGGCGCCCAGCGCCTGCGACTGCCCCAGCTGCTCGTCCAGATCGCCATGTTCATGCTGCGCTACATGGACGTGATCCTGGACGAGATGCGCCGCATGCGCGTCGCCCGCGAGTCGCGCGGCTTCGTGGCCCGCGACGTGCGGCACCTGCCGGTCCTCGCCAAGTCGGCGGGCGCGCTGTTCATCCGCTCCTACGAGCGCGGCGAGCGGGTGCACCTGGCGATGCTGAGCAGGGGGTACACCGGTTCAATGCCCGTCATCGACGATCGGCGCGCCTCGGCCCGCAGTTGGGCGACCGCCGCGCTGCTGCCCATGGCCGCACTGGCGACGGCCGTACTCTCCTGGAGCATCTCGTGAGCATGCCGACACCTTCCCTGCACGTCAGCAAGCTCGCCTACGCCTACCCTGACGGCACCCAGGCGCTGTACGGCGTCGACCTGACCATCCAGCGGGGTGAGCGGGTGGCGCTGCTCGGCCCGAACGGCGCGGGCAAGACCACCCTGGTGATGCACCTCAACGGCATCCTGGCCGCCGGCCACGGCGAGGTCGAGGTGGCCGGCCTGCCCGTGCGCAAGGACACCCTGGGCGAGATCCGCCGCCGGGTCGGCCTGGTCTTCCAGGACCCCGACGACCAGCTGTTCATGCCCACGGTCCGCGAGGACGTCGCGTTCGGCCCGGCCAACCTGGGGCTGCGCGGGTTCGAGCTGGAGCTTCGGGTGAACGAGGCGCTGGCCCAGGTCGGGCTGCCGGACGTCGCCGACCGGCCGCCGCACCACCTGTCGTTCGGGCAGCGCCGCAGGGTCGCGGTCGCCACGGTGCTGGCCATGCAGCCCGAGATCCTGGTCCTGGACGAGCCTTCGTCCAACCTCGACCCCGCCTCGCGGCGCGAGCTGGCCGAGATCCTGCGGTCCCTGGACGTCACCGTGCTGATGGTCACCCACGACCTGCCCTACGCCCTTGAGCTGTGCGAGCGCTCGCTGATCCTGTCCGGCGGCGTCATCGCGGCCGACGGGCCGACCCGCGACATCCTCGCCGATCCCGACCTGCTGGCGGCGCATCGCCTGGAGTTGCCCTACGGCTTCGCGGTGGCCCCCCTGCCGTACTGAGCCCCGTCATCGCGTCACCCCGCTAAAGTGGGCTCCGCAAGGGAGGTTCCACATGAAGCTGCGGCTCGCGCGGCGCGCGTTCGGTGACGCCGTCGTCGTGGCGGTCGAGGGCGAGCTTGATCTGTTCACGGCGCCCTTCCTGCGCGACGAGGTGCGCGATGCCATCAAGCAAGACAGCAGCCGCCTGGTGCTCGATCTCGGCTCGCTGTCCTTCATGGACTCCAGCGGTCTGTCGGTGCTCATCGAGGCGTGGCGCCTGGCCACGGGCGAGGGCGGCGGGGTCTCGCTGGCGGCCCCGCAGGCGCCGGTGGCGCGCATCCTGCGCACGACGGGCCTCGACCGGCGCATCAAGGTCTATCCCGACGTCGACGCCGCCATCTCGGCCGAGATTTGAGCCACCCCCAGTAGAACTTCATTCGGTTGCCACGTTAAGGTCCGGGATATGGACCTGAACGGAGCAGCAGCAATCATCTCAGGCGGCGCCAGCGGCCTCGGCGAGGCCACGGCGCGCGAGCTCGCGGCGGCGGGCGCGACCGTCGTCGTCGCCGACCTGAACGCCGAGCGCGGCAAGGCGATCGCCGACGAGCTCGGCGGCGTCTTCGTCCAGACCGACGTCTCCGACGAGGCGTCGGTCCAGGCGGCGGTGGACGCCGCCGTGGCCACCGGCAAGCCCCTGCGCGCGGTGATCAACAGCGCCGGCATCGGCTGGGCGTCCCGCACCGTGGGCAGGGACGGCTCGCCGCACGACCTGGCCAGCTACCGCAAGGTGATCGACATCAACCTGATCGGCACCTTCAACCTCATGCGCATCGGCGCCGCGGCCATGGCCAGGACCGAGCCCGCCGACGCCGACGGCGCGCGCGGCGTGGTGATCAACACCGCCTCGGTCGCCGGCATCGAGGGCCAGACCGGCCAGGTGGCCTACTCGGCGTCCAAGGGCGGCATCATCGGCATGACCCTCCCGGCCGCGCGCGACCTCGCCGCGATCGGCGTGCGGGTGCTGACCATCTGCCCGGGCATCATCGACACCCCCATCTACGGGTCGGGCCCGGAGTCCGAGGCGTTCAAGGCCAAGCTGGCGGCGCCGGTGCCCTTCCCCAAGCGCATGGGCCGCGCCTCGGAGTTCGGCCACCTGGTGCGGGCCCTGGTCGAGAACGACTACATGAACGGCGAGGTCATCCGCTTCGACGGCGGCATTCGCTTCCAGCCCAAGTGAGCCCGATCGAGTCCGCGAACCGGAGGTAAGGGTGTCTGACGAGGTTCTCGTCGAGGTCGACGGCGGCATCGCCGTCATCACGATCAACAGGCCGCAGGCCAGGAACGCCATCAACGGCGCCGTCGCACGAGGTGTCGTGGCCGCCCTGGACGAGCTGGAGGAGCGCAAGGACGTCGCCGTGTACGTCCTGACCGGCGCCGGCGGCAACTTCTCCGCCGGCATGGACCTCAAGGGGTTCCTCACCGGCGACTTCCCCGCGGTCGAGGGGCGCGGCTTCGGCGGCATCACCGAGGCGCCGCCGAAGAAGCCGATCGTCGCCGCCGTGGAGGGCTACGCGCTAGCCGGGGGCTTCGAGCTGGTGCTGTCGTGCGACATCGTCATCGCCTCGGAGGAGGCGAAGTTCGGCCTGCCCGAGCCCAAGCGCGGCCTGGTGGCCGGCGCGGGAGGCGTGATGCGCCTGCCGCGCCGCATCCCGTACCACATCGCCATGGAGATCGCGCTCACCGGCGACTTCTACCCGGCCGCGCGCCTGGCCGAGCTCGGCCTGGTGAACCGGGTGACGCCCGCGGGCGGGGCGCTCGCCGCGGCCAAGGAGTTCGCCGCCAAGATCGCCGCCAACGCCCCGCTGTCGCTGCTGGCGACCAAGCGCATCCTGGTCGAGTCGGCCGACTGGCCGCTGGACGAGATGTTCTCCCGGCAGGCGGCGATCATGAACCCGGTGTTCGGGTCCAAGGACGCCATGGAGGGCGCCGCCGCGTTCGCGGAGAAGCGCGCGCCCAACTGGACGGGCGAGTGAACGCCTCCGCTCGATCGGCGGGGGAGTGAGCACCTCCGCCCGATGATCTGTGCCGGCGCCGGCCGGGGTCTGCGCCGGCGCCGGCGCCCGAAGGACGCATGTTCCGCGATACCGGAACATGCGTCTTTTTCGCATCCACCGGTAATCGCGGGTTAAACACCGTCAGCGTACGGTAAAGGGAGGACCAAAAGCGTTCCAAGTCCGCTTCGCGAGGAGAACGATGGGCGACTACGCGACCAGAGTCAGACCGCGGGGCGGCACCTCGGGCGAGATGGTGCGCAGGCGCGTCGTCGACCTGGTCACCGGGGCTCTCGGCGCCGCCATCGTCGTCGCCTTCCTCGTGGGCGTCGAGTGGGCGGTCGAGATCGCCGACTACGTCATGCCGCAGAACCTCGACCTGTACGGCATCCGCCCGCACGACGTCAACGGCCTGAGCGGCATCCTGTTCGCGCCGTTCCTGCACGCCGGGTTCGGCCACCTGATGGCGAACACCGTGCCGCTGGCCATCCTCGGCTTCCTCGCCGCGCTGCGCGGCATCGGGCGCTTCCTGCTGGCCAGCCTCATCGTCATCGTGGTGAGCGGGCTCGGGGTGTGGGTGGTCAGCCCGCCCGGGGTGACGCTGGGCGCGAGCGGCCTGGTGTTCGGCTACTTCGGATACGTGGTGACGCGGGGCCTGTTCGACCGGCACCTGCTCGACATCGCGCTCGGCATCGGCGTCGCCGTCCTGTACTACTCGCTCATCTGGGGCGTGCTGCCCGGACAGCCGGGCATCTCCTGGCAGGCCCACCTGTTCGGGCTCGTCGGCGGGGTGATCGCGGCCTGGACGCTGCGCCGCAGAAGGCGCGCCGCGGCGCTCGCGTGAATACGGCGGACCGCCCGAATGGGCGGGGGAACGGCGAAACGATCACGGCGAGGGAAAGCGTGGCGGTAAATGATCTCTAGTGGCCTGGCGGGTGCGTGTGGGAGACAATGTCGGCGTGAATAGCCTGGGATCTTTGGAGCGCGCCATCATGGAGGTGCTCTGGGATTCCACTCAACCCCTGCTCGTGCGAGAGGTGCAAGAAGCCCTCAACGCCGGCGCCGGCAAGCCGCTCGCGTACACCACCGTGCAGACCGTCGCCGAGCGGCTGGTGCGCAAGGGCCTGCTGAGCCGCACGGCCGAGCGCAAGGCGTTCCGCTACTCCGCGCGGCTCTCGCGCGACGAGCACGTCACGGCGGTCATGCTGGCCGCCCTCGCCGAGACCGACGACCGCGCGCCGGCGCTCTCGTGCTTCGCGCAGAGCGTCGACCTGGACGACGCCCTGCGCCTGCTGGAGGAGCTGGCCCGCCGCACCGGCGAGACCCCGCGCATCGCCGGTCCCGGCTGGGTGCCGCCGCCCTCGTCGTGACCTTCGAACGCGTCCGGACGACTATCGGAGACTCCTGCGCACTCCCTGCGGAGGAGTCCCGAAGTGCCCTTATGTCACCAAGGACCGCCGCGGCCGTCGCCGGCCGGCGACGGCCTCCGCGTGCGGCTAGAGCCGCTCGACGACGTAGTCGACGCAGGCCGTGAGCGCCTCGATGTCGGCCGGGTCGATGGCCGGGAACATCGCGATGCGCAGCTGGTTGCGGCCGAGCTTGCGGTAGGGCTCGGTGTCGACGATGCCGTTGGCCCGCAGCACCTTGGCGACCTCGGCGGCGTCCACCTCGGCCGCGAAGTCGATGGTGCCGACGACGCTGGACCGCTGGGCCGGGTCGGTGACGAACGGCGTGGTGTAGGCGGTCTTCTCAGCCCAGTTGTAGAGCCGGCCGGCCGAGTCGGCGGTGCGCGCGGTGGTCCAGGCGAGGCCGCCGTTGCGGTTCATCCAGTCGATCTGGTCGGCGAGCAGGAACAGCGTGGCCACGGCCGGGGTGTTGTAGGTCTGGTCCTTGACCGAGTTGTCGATCGCGGTCGGCAGGCTGAAGAACTCGGGCACGAACCGGCCGCTCGCGGCGATCTCGTCCACCCGGGCCAGGGCGCGGGGCGAGAACAGGGCGATCCACAGCCCGCCGTCGGAGGCGAAGCTCTTCTGCGGCGCGAAGTAGTACACGTCGAACTCGGCGGCGTCCACGGGCAGGCCGCCCGCTCCGGAGGTGGCGTCGACCAGCACCAGCGACTCGTCGTCGGCCACGCGCTTGATCGGCATGGCGACGCCGGTGGAGGTCTCGTTGTGGGTGAGCGCGTAGACGTCCACGCCGGCCTCGGGCGTGGCCCGCGGGTGGCTGCCCACCTCGGACTTGATCACGGTCGGCTCGGCCAGCCAGGGCGCCTTGGCGGCGACGGCCGCGAACTTCGACGAGAACTCGCCGAAGTGCAGGTGCTGGGACTTCTCCCTGATGAGCCCGAAGGCCGCGATGTCCCAGAACGCCGTCGTTCCTCCGTTGCCGAGCACCACCTCATAGCCCTCAGGGAGCGAGAACAGGTCGGTGAGGCCCTCGCGCACCCGGCGGACGAGGTTCTTCACCGGCTTCTGGCGGTGGGAGGTGCCCATCACGCTCGCGCCGGCGGAGGCCAGGGCGGCGAGCTGCTCAGGGCGTACCTTGGAAGGCCCGCAGCCGAAACGGCCGTCAGTGGGCTTCAGTTCAGCGGGAATCTCGATGTCAGCCACCTAACCAAGGGTAGTGAGCCGCCTCGGTGCTCATGTCCCCGGTCCGGATCCTGAGATGCCATCGGCGTGTCGCTGAGACGCCGCCGGCCGGCCGCGACCTTGGGCGGCGGCCGCGTCCGGGCACGCGAAAGGCCCGCAACCGGGGGCTGCGGGCCCTGTACGGGCGTTCGATCCGGGTGGCCGGTCTCGCCGGGGCGGGACCGGTCGGCGTGCGGACGGTCGTGCTTGCCGGCCGTCAGCCCGCCGCGACGACCTCGTCGGCTCCGGGGACGTCGTTGATGGAGCGCTGCGGGGGACCGACGTACTTCGCGCTTGGGCGGACCAGCCTGCCCGTGCGCTTCTGCTCCAGGATGTGCGCCGCCCACCCGGCGGTGCGGGCGCAGGTGAACATCGAGGTGAACATGTGCGGGGGAACCTCGGCGAAGTCCAGCATGATCGCGGCCCAGAACTCCACGTTCGTGGCGAGGACGCGGTCGGGCTTGCGGGCGTGCAGCTCGGCCAGGGCGGCCTTCTCCAGCGCCACCGCGACCTCGTAGCGGGGGGCGTTGAGCTCCTGCGCGGTGCGGCGCAGCACGCGGGCGCGCGGGTCCTCGGCGCGGTACACGCGGTGGCCGAAGCCCATCAGGCGCTCGCCGCTGTCGAGGGCGTTCTTGACGTAGGTCTCTGCGTCGCCGATGCGCTCGACCTCTTCGATCATGTGCAGCACGCGGGCGGGGGCCCCGCCGTGCAGCGGGCCGGACATGGCGCCCACCGCGCCCGACAGGGCGGCGGCGACGTCCGCGCCGGTGGAGGCGATGACGCGGGCGGTGAAGGTCGAGGCGTTCATGCCGTGCTCGGCGGCGGAGGTCCAGTACGCGTCGATGGCCTTGACGTGCTTGGGGTCGGGCTCACCGCGCCAGCGGATCATGAAGCGTTCGACGATCGTTTCGGCCTCGTCGACGCGCGACTGCGGGACCATCGGCAGGCCCAGGCCGCGGGCCGACTGGGCGACGAACGACAGCGCGGTGACCGAGGCGCGTGCGAGATCGTCGCGGGCCTGGTCTTCGTCGATGTCGAGCAGCTGGCGGAAGCCGTAGGCCGGGGCCAGCATGGCGAGCGCGCTCTGGACGTCGACGCGGATGTCGCCGGAGTGGACGGGGATGGGGTAAGGCTCGGCCGGGGGAAGGCCCGGCTTGAACTTGTTGTCGACCAGCAGGCCCCACACGTGACCGTAGGAGACGCGGCCGACCAGCTCTTCGATGTCGACGCCCCGGTAACGCAGGGCGCCCCCTTCTTTGTCCGGTTCCGCGATCTCGGTCTCGAACGCTACTACGCCTTCGAGCCCGGGTTTGAAGTCGGACATTCTCGGCCGCCTCCCTTTCTTGAAGTCAAAGCCTTGATGTCGAGATACCGGCGGGTCATATTCAACCCCCTCGGCCTGGGTGCTCTGCCGCAGGGCCCGCCGAAACGCGATCCGCCCTGGTGGGGGGTGCCGCTTCGGGGATGGGGCCGGACGCGGAAGAATACCGGTCTGTGGATGCCGCATCGAGCCCGCCGCCGCCGTTCGCGGCGCTTCGCCGCACATACGAGGGCCTGCCCCTGACGGAGGACGCCCTCGCCGCCGACCCGGTGACACAGTTCGCGTCGTGGTTCGCCGACGCCGTGGACGCGGGCTTTCCCGAGCCGAACGCCATGGTTCTCGCCACCTCCTCCGCCGGAGGCCGCCCGACCGCGCGGACCGTGCTTCTCAAGGGGTACGGCCAGGAAGGCTTCGTCTTCTACACCAACTATGAGTCGCGCAAGGGCCGCGACCTGGCGGAGAACCCCCGCGCGTCCCTGGTGTTCCCCTGGCACCCCATGCGCCGTCAGGTGCGCGTGGAGGGCGCCGTGGTGCGCCTGTCGCGAGAGGATTCCGCCGCCTACTTCCATTCTCGCCCGTACGGTTCGCGAATCGGGGCCTGGGCCTCCCGGCAGTCCGCGGTCGTCCGTTCGCGGGAGGAGCTGGACGACCGTTACCGCGAGCTCGCCGAGCGCTGGCCCGAGGAGCCGCCCATGCCCGACTTCTGGGGCGGGTTCCGGGTGGTCCCCGCGGAGGTCGAGTTCTGGCAGGGGCAGATCGACCGCATGCACGACCGGCTGCGCTACCGCCGTGCGGGGGACGCCTGGGTGGTCGAGCGCCTGGCCCCCTGAGGCGGCGCGACCCGGGCGCCGGCCCGTCCGGAGTCGCCGGGCGCCGGCCCGTCCGGGGTCCCCCGGGGCTCGTGTGGCCTCGCACGCTGGGTAAAGTGTCCGGAGATTTCTCAAATGTCCGGGTCGGCGAGGTGGGGTGGCGGTCATTCTTCGGTCGGCGCTGAGACGTGTCGCCGTCGACACCCGGCCGCTGCGCGTCCTCGCCTACCGCCGGCTGCTGGTCGGGCAGGGCGTCTCGTTCATCGGCTTCCAGCTCACCTCCGTGGCGGTGAGCGCCCAGGTCTACGAGATCACCCGCTCGTCCCTGTGGGTCGGCCTGCTCGGGCCGGCCAACCTCATCCCGCTCGTCGTCTTCGGCCTGTGGGGCGGCGCCGTCGCCGACGCGGTCGACCGGCGCAGGCTGCTGCTCATGGGCTCGGTGGTCGCGTGGCTGGCGACGATGGCCCTGCTGGTGCACGCCTGGACGGGGCTGGGCAACGTCTACCTGATCCTCGCCGTGGTCGCCGTCCAGTCGACCGGGTTCGCGGTCACCTCGCCCACGCGCGGCGCGATCATCCCGAGGCTGCTGCCCAAGGAAGACGTCGCCGCGGCCAACACGCTGAACTTCCTGGTCAGCAGCGTCGGGACGGTGCTCGGGCCGCTGCTGGCCGGCGTCATCCTGGCCAGGTCCGGTTACACCGCGGCCTACCTCATCGACGCCGTCCTGTTCGGCGCGAGCTTCTACGCCGCCGTCCGGCTGCCGCGCCTGGCGCCCGTCGGCGAGGTGTCCCGGCCGGGCCTGCGGTCGGTCGTGGACGGGCTCCGGTACATCGCCACCCAGCCGATCGTGATGATGTCGTTCGTCGTCGACATCATCGCCATGGCTTTCGCGCTGCCCCGCGCGCTGTACCCCGAGCTGACGGCCGAGCGCTTCGCCGGGTCGCCGGTCGCCTTCGGCTGGCTGTCGGCCAGCCTGGCCATCGGCGCCGTCGCCGCCGGGCTGTTCTCCGGCTGGGTCGGCCGGGTACGGCGCCAGGGTCTCGCGCTGACGTCCGCGATCGCACTGTGGGGGCTGACCGTCGCCGCGGCGGCCTTCGCGCAGCCTCTGTGGCTGATCGTCGCGCTGCTCGCCGTCGGCGGCGCCATCGACCTGGTCTCGTCGGTCTGGCGGCAGACGATCCTGCAGACCTACGCCCCCGACGAGATGCGCGGCCGCATGCAGGGTGTGTTCATGGTCGTCGTCGCCGGCGGCCCCCGGCTCGGCGACCTGCGGGCCGGCGCGACGGCGGGGGCCTTCGGGCTGGTGCCCGCGTGGGCGGGCGGCGGGTTGCTCTGCGCCGCCATCGTGCTGATCGCGGGGCTTGCCGTGCCCGCCTTCCGCCATTACGACGCGGTGCGCGACGGCCTGGCGCGGCGCTGAGACCCCCGGGGACCCTGTCCCGCGAGATCAGGTTCTGTGGGTTCAGGCGACGCCGGTGGCGAAGGATGCCATCCTAGAGAAGGAGTCACATGCTTCCGCTGCCGCGGTCGTCGTTCCCCGTCTCGCGTCGTTGTGTCGGTAGGTCTGCGTAAGCTCTGTCCGGGCATCCGTCCGTGCCCCGGGGCAGAGTTCCCTCAGCCTGTTCACACGCGGCTGTGGCCTCCGGGAGCCGGACGTAGCATCGTTACTTGGAGGGGAGGCACCTTGACCGCACACGGCCTGATCGACACCACTGAGATGTACCTCCGCACGATCTTCGAACTGGAGGAAGAGGGGATCACTCCTCTGCGCGCCCGCATCGCCGAGCGGCTGCAGCAGAGCGGTCCCACGGTCAGCCAGACGGTGGCCCGCATGGAACGCGACGGCCTGGTCCGCGTCGAGGGCGACCGCCACCTGACCATGACCGACCTCGGGCGCACCCTGGCCACCCGGGTGATGCGCAAGCACCGCCTGGCCGAGTGCCTGCTCACCCAGGTCATCGGCCTTCCCTGGGAAGAGGTGCACGTCGAGGCCTGCCGCTGGGAGCACGTCATGTCCGAGTCGGTGGAGTCCCGCCTGGTCACCCTGCTCGACAACCCGGTGGTCTGCCCGCACGGCAATCCCATCCCCGGTCTGGACGAACTGGGCGTCAAAGAGTCCGACTCGTCCGCTGATGATGTGATCTCGGCCATGGTGGATCTCGCCGGACCCAGAGGCATACCCGTAGTCGTGCGGCGAATTAGCGAACAAGTGCAAAGTGATCCTGCTGTGATGCTTAAACTCAAGCAAGTTGGGATACAACCCGGACGCGAGGTGACGCTCGCGGCGAGCGACGACGGTGTACGGGTGACAGGTGACGATGAAGCGCTCAACACGCCCGCGGAGTTCCCGCGTGATGTCGCCGCGCACGTCTTCGTCTCCCGACGCTGACCGATCAGAGCGTGTTCGGTTGCATCCCAACGGGGGGTCTCCCTTTCCCTTGTCCCTCAGCCCCGCCTTCCCCAAGCCCGCCGGCGGTCGTGGTCCGACCGCCGAGGCTGCCGCAGGAGCGCACGTGGTCGCCTTTGCCCATGCCCCTCTCCGAGGGGCGGCCGCCGTATGAAGCGATGGGGGGACCTTTCGCAGGACGCGGCCGATCATCTGACGCCTGATTCGGTCCTCGACCACGCCGAGATGGCGGTGGTCGTCACCGACCGTTTCAGCAACGTGCTCTACTGGAACCCGTTCGCCGAGCGGCTGTTCGGCAGCCCCGAACGGCCCGCGGGCGGCGACCAGACCGTCCTGTCCCTGGGCATCATGGAGAAGGACCACCCCCTGGCCGTCGAACTGGCCAAGCACGTCCTCAAGGGCGGCGTCTGGGAGGGCACCTTCGACGTGGTGCGCGGCGACGGCACCATCATCTACGTCCGCGCGCAGGCCGTCCCCCTGCGGCACCCCTCCGGCTCGGTCACCGGCATCGTCATCACCGCCCGCGAGGCGATGCGCAGCAACGAGCGCGAGAAAGACCGCTTCGGGCTCCTCGAACGCATCGGCGAGCGCCTCGCCGGCTCCCTGTACGTCGAAGAGACGCTCAACCGCGTCGCCGAGATGCTGGTGCCGCAGTTCGCCGATCACTGCTTCATCGAGCTGTCCGAGGGCGACCGGCTGGTCCGCAAGGTCTCGACCCACGTCAAGGGCTGGACGCCTCCGCCGGGCACCTGGCGCCCCGTCGGGTCCGAGATCCGCTACCCCGCCGGCCACTACGCCGAGATCGCGCTGCGCCGGCAAGAGACGATCATCGTCGAGGACTTCGCGACGATGAGCTACCCCTCGCCCAGCGAAGAGTCCAGCAGGCTCTGCGGCGAGATCGGCATGACCTCGGCCATCGTGGCGCCGCTGTGCGCGCGCGGCGAGACGCTCGGCCTGATGTACCTCGGCATGTCCAACCTCACCGACCGGCGCTCACCGCACTACGACGCCTTCGACCGCGACTTCGTCGGCGCCATCGCCACCCGGGTCGCCATAGCCGTCGACAACGCGCTGCTGTTCGAAGAAGAGCGGCACACCGCCGAGTCGTTCCAGAAATACCTGCTGCCGCGCGAGCTTCCGCAGCTCGACGGCCTTGAGATCGCGGTTCGCTACACTCCCGCCGCCCCGCTCGCCTCGCACGGCCAGGGCATCCAGACCCAGGTGGGCGGCGACTGGTACGACGTGATCCCGCTGTCCGCGGGCCGCGTCGGCATCGTGATCGGCGACGTCGAGGGCCGCGGGGCCAAGGCGGCGGCGGTCATGGGGCAGCTTCGCGCCGCGCTGCGGGCGTTCGCCCAGGACGACAAGTCCCCGGCCGACATCCTGGCCCGGCTCAACGAGTGGACGCGCATCATCGCCGCGCCCGAACGCGACGACTACGGCACCGACGTCAGCACCCCGCCGATCGTCACCTGCCAGTACCTGGTGTACGACGCCTGGTCGCGCCAGCTCTCGTTCGCCAACGCCGGGCACTCCCCGCCGCTGCTGATCGTCGACGGCGTGGTCACCGAGCTCGACATCCTGGAGGTCGGCCAGCCGCTCGGCGTCAACGCCAAGGGCATGCACGCCGACCTGGTGTACAAGGAGGAGACCCGGGTGCTGCCGCCCGGCGCCGCCCTCCTGCTCTACACCGACGGCCTGGTCGACCGCCGCCCGGTGCGCGAGTCCGGTGAGGCGCCGCTGAGCGACGACGAGATGCTGCGCATCCTGTGCGAGGAGGTCGCCAAGGCCTCGGCCGAGTCGGTCGAGCGCATCGCCGACGCCGCCACGGTCGCGGTCCCCGGCGAGATCGACGACGACATGGCCATCCTGGTGATCCGCTCCGCGGGCAAGGAGCTCAAGTTCGAAGAACGCACCTTCCCCGCCCAGCCGATCATGGTGGGCGAGGCCCGGCGCATGGCGTCGGAGGCGTTCGCCAACTGGGGCGTCCCCGAGGAACGCGTCGAACTGGCCTGCCTGCTCGTCTCCGAGGTCGTCACCAACGTGGTGCTGCACGCCGCGAGCGCCAGCGTCCCGCGCAGAGAGCTGGTCCTCGACGGCCCGCCGCTGCCGTTCGACGAGTCCTGGGACGTCCCCGGCCTCGACAACGAGATCGTCAACGAGAAGGAGTTCACCCTCCGGCTGCGCCGGGGCGAGGAGTCCATCTGGGTCGAGGTCTTCGACCAAGATCTGCGCCTGCCTCGCATCCGCAGCGCCGGCGAGAACGACGAGGGCGGCCGCGGCCTCTACCTCGTCGACCAGCTCGCCCGCCGCTGGGGCTCCCGCCCCACCAAGGAGGGCAAGGCCGTCTGGTTCGAAATCCCCACCAAGGGCCGCTGACCCGCAACAGCGACTCCTTCCTGTCTGCTGGGTACTGCCCGGCTTGCCGGCGGTGCTTCCGGTCCGCTCAGCCGGGTCGGGGGGTCTTTCCGGCGCCGAAGCGGTGGGAGGGTGGTCGGCGAATCCGGCGCCGTTGTACGGCGATCAATGGACCTCGTGATCGTGAAACGTCCTGCCGAAGCGCGGAGTGACGGCGTGGCGGGCGGCAGGGGCGCGCAGGCGAAGATCAGGTCATGCCTTGATGCCGTGAGGGAAGAGTGCCGCTGACGGCGGCGTGATCGCGACTAGAGTGAGTCCGGGCCTTCTCCGTGGGGCACTGCCACCCGTTTGTGTGGTCGGCGCTGTGCGGGTGGGGGGCAGGCGGGGCGAGCCCTTGTGGGCGGGTCATGTCGGACGATCTCGGGTGGCGGTGGTGATGGAGAACGGTGGGCTGATCCTGCTGATCTTCCTGGCGTTCCTGTTCGCCTGGGGGCTGAACCGCATGCGGAAGATGTTCAGGCTGGGCCCGGTGGCGTACGCCGGGGTGATGATCACCTTCGTCATCGTGGTCCTCGCCCTCTACACCCAGACCCAGGGCTGATCACAGCGGGAGCCGTCCCGTAGTAGCCGCCCGGAGCCGGTGCTCAGTGGGAGCTGCCGTCCAGGAGGACCTGGGCGACCAGTTCCGGGTTGTCGCTCATCGGTACATGACCGCAGCCGCGTAGCAGCTTCACCCGCTGTTCCGACCACTTGGCGGCTCGTACGGCCTGGCGCGGCGGCAGCAGCCGGTCGTGCTCGCCCCACGCGATCGTGATCGGTGCCTTCGGCCGGCCCGGCGGGACCACCGCGCGGAACGAACGCAGCGTCTCGTCGAAGCCGGCCGCGTCGCGTAACGCCTGGCCGCCCGCTATCACGGCCTCCGGAGCCATGCGGGAAGGCCGGGCGACGATGACGCCGACCGACATCGCCCGTCCCGCACGCGACGTGGCCAGGGCGGACAGGCGGTCAGGGGGAAGCGAACGGCAGAGCCCGCGCAGGCCGAGCAGCAGGGCCCGGGCACGCAGAGCCTCCGAGCCGGCCCAGAACCCCGCCGGGGACAGCGCCGTCGCCGACCGTACGACGCCGCGCGCGGCCAGGGTGAGCGCCACGTAACCGCCGAGGGAGTTGCCGGCCACGTGCGGCCTCGTGACGCCGATGCGGGCGCAGAAGGCCTCCACCGCGTCGGCCAGCGTTTCGGGGTTGTACGGGATGCGTGCCGGCAGCGGGGGCGAGGCCCCGAACCCCGGGAAGTCGACCGCGATCACGTCCCGCGACGGGGCGAGCAGGTCGATGACCGGTTCCCAGGCCTGCCAGTGGTGTCCTATGCCGTGCAGCAGCACCAGCGGCGGGCCGCTGCCGCGCCGCTCGAAGATCAGGTCCACGTCCCCGAGTCAAGCACTCACGCGCTCGCCTGTCACCGGGCAGGTGTCAGGCGAGCGCGTGGATTGTCCGGGTTCCGGTGTGGCGGGTCGCGCCGCACCGGAGGGCCGTTCCCGCCGGGTGGCGTGTCACCCGAGGGTGCTCGTCACCTGGCGGTCTTCGTCACCGGGGTGTTCGTCACCGCGCGGTTTCGTCACGAGGGTGTTCGTCCGGCGGGACGAGGGTCAGCGGGTCCACTTCTGGTTGTTGCCGCCGTGGCAGGAGTAGAGCTGGAGCTGGGTGCCGTTGCCGGTGCCCTGGCCCACGGCGTCCAGGCACAGCCCGGACTGCACGCCGGTGATGGAGCCGTCGGAGTTCAGGCGCCACTGCTGGTTGGCGCCGCCCCAGCAGGAGTAGATCTGGATCTTGGCGCCGTTGCCGCTGCCGGCGGCGTCCAGGCACTTGTTGCCGTAGACCCTGAGCTCACCGGACGAGGTGGAGGACCAGCTCTGGTTGCTCTGCCCGTTGCAGTCGTACAGCTGGACGGCGGTGCCGTCGTTGGTGGAGGCATTGGGCACGTCCACACAGCGGCCCGAGGCCACGCCCTTGATCTGCCCGTTACCGCCGTTACCGGGGTCGGTGGGAGTGGGGGTCGGCGTGGGGTTGGGGCCGGTGGGAGTCGGCGTGGGGGTGGGGTTGGGAGTGGCGTTGTTCAGCGCGTTGAGGACGGAGTTGTAGGCGGACTTCTTGTTGCCGTTGCCGTCGAACAGCAGCGCGCTGGCGCCGGAGCCGAGCCAGGAGTCGGTGTCGCGCACGCCCCACACGGTGATGCCGACGCAGCGGGCCACCGCCAGGCAGTCGTTGGTCACCGCCTGGTACGTGTTGGCCGACCCACCTTCGATGTCCAGCTCGGTGATGGCCACTTCAACGCCCAGGGCGGCGAAGCTGGAGATCGTGGTGCGGTAGTTGGAGTTGTAGGGGCTGTTGCCGTTGAAGTGGCTCTGCAGGCCGACGCAGTCGATCGGGACGCCGCGCTGCTTGAAGTCGCG
>NZ_JBVJHR010000025.1:0-5278 GCF_055586705.1 Sphaerisporangium sp. NPDC049457
AAACTCTCCAAACAATGTCTGAAGAACCATCCCGGCAGACACCCCGCACACAACATGCAGGATGCCAACCAAAGGAAAACCATCCCCACACCCACCAAAGAGCGTGGAAGACGGGAGTAATGCATATTCATGCACTGGCTTTTAACACACTGTTGAGTTCTCAAGAAACGGACGCGTACACCAACCGGAAACCAGACCCACAGGGCCCGACCCCCGTCCGGGGCGTTCATCTCGTCTGCCTTCATTTTAGCCGACCCGGTCGATCAGAGCCAAATCGCGGTGTTACCCGCACTTGACTTCCAACCATCCGAACCATCTAGCATTCAGGCCGCCCCGTCTCCAGGGCAACTCCACTAACTTACCTGACCAGAGTGGCCGGGTCAACTCGCAACGCGGCATCTCAGACGCAGATAGGTCTTTGGGAGTGCAGGAAGCCTAGCATCCTCTGGGAGTCGAATGATCCCCGGAGCCTCCGCCCGAACTCGGGTGGAGCGCGGCGGCGCCCTGCGAGATAGAACTCTAGCACCGGCTCGACGGCCAGATGGCCAAGTTGGGTCAGCCCACGGTTATTCCCTGGTCGCCAAAGCCCAAACCTTCGTGGCGGTGCTTCCGGTGCGGGGCCCGTGCGGCGACCCTCGCTTCACACGGACGGTTCGCCGGGCGGACAGTGCGCCGGGCTCCGATGCATCTGATGTTCCGCTCTCGATCGAATGACTACATGTGAACGCGCGGAGGACCCCCAGGGAAGGGGAGAGGGCGGTGCCCGGACGGCCGGAGGAGCATCTCGGGCGCGGCCGTGCCGAGACCGGCTACAACGTCGCCGGTACCGCACTGCTCGCCGCCATGGTGGCGGCCCAGGTGATGACGGGGCTGCGCCCCGAGAACCTGGGGCTGGTCAGCCTGGTCGTCGTCCTGATGTCGGCGGCCGCGATCGCCTACGCGGCGTCCGCGCACACGCTGCCCCGGGCGGCCGCCGCCTTCGCCGCGGCCGCGGTCACCGGCTACGCGGCGGAGTGGATCGGCACGAGGTCCGGCCTGCCGTTCGGCGCCTACCACTACACAGGGGCGCTGTGGCCGAGCCCGGGAGGCGTCCCGCTGATCGTGGCCCTGGCCTGGGGCGGCATGGGGCTGGCCGCCCAGGCGGTCGCTCGCCGCGTCGCGCCCGGCGGCCGTACGGCCCGGGCCTGCGTGGGCGCGCTGGCCCTCACTGCGTGGGACCTGTTCCTGGACCCGCAGATGCTCCGGCTCGGACTGTGGCAGTGGGAGGACGCGGGTCCGTACCGCGGAGTGCCGCTCACCAACTTCGCAGGCTGGTTCCTGGTGTCCCTGCTGGTCATGAACTTGATCGATCGGATCGCGGGCGACCCTCCCCAGGGAAGCACGGGACTGGTCGCCGTGTACGCCGTGATGGCGGTGATGGAGACGATCGGCTTCGCGGCCGTGTTCCGCCCGGTCGACCTCCTCGTCGCCACGGTGGGAGGAGTGGCGATGGGCACATGTGTCCTGCTGGCATTGGGGCGCCGATGGCGGAGGTGATCGTGGTCGGCGGCGGCGTGGGTGGCATGGTGTGCGCCCTGCTGCTCGCCCGTGACGGGCACGCCGTGCGGCTGTACGAACGCCTGCCCCGGCTCGGCGGCAAGCTCGCCGAGCACCGGCGCGAGGGGTTCACCTTCTCGCTCGGACCCTCGCTGCTGACCATGCCGCGGCTGTTCCGCGACCTCGGCATGTCCCTGGACCTCGTCGAGCCGGACGTCCTGTGCCGTTACCGCTTCCACGACGGGTCGTGCTTCTCGGCGTACCGCGACCCGGAGAGGACGGCGGCCGCGGTCGAGCGGCTCGCGCCGGGGGAGGGTGAACACTGGCGGGCCTTCCACCGTTGGGCCCGCGGCTGCCTGGAGGCATCGGAGCGCACCTTCTTCGCCGGGCCGCCGGCGTCGCTGCGCCGGCCGCCGGAACGGGCGCGTCCGGGAGACCTGCTGGCCGTCGCGCCCGGCCGCACCCTGCACGGGCTGGCGAGCGCGTTCTTCCGCGACCCCCGGCTGCGCCAGTACGTCGACCGGTACGCCACCTACGCCGGGTCGAGCCCGTACCGGGCGCCCGCGGCGCTCGGCTGCGTCCCGGCGATCGAGCACGGGGAAGGCGGCTGGTACGTGTCCGGCGGTCTCCCCCGCATCGCCGACGCCCTGGGCGCGCTGTTGCACGAGGCCGGCGTGGAGGTCCACCTGTCCACCGAGGTGACCGAGGTCCTGGCCGACCGCACACGGGTCCGCGGCGTGCGACTGGCCGGCGGCGAGGCGGTCACGGCGGCCGCCGTGGTGGTGAACGCCGACGCCGCGTCCTTGTACGGGCGGCTGCTCCCCGACCGGGCCCGGTTGCGGCGGATCGCGCGGCTCGGGCTGTCGTCCTCGGCGTTCCTCATGCTGGCCGGCGTGGAGGGGCGGACAGCGGACCTGCCGCACCATTCGATCGTGTTCTCCGCCGACTACCGCGAGGAGTTCGGCGACATATTCGAGCGGCGGCGTCCGCCGGAGGACCCGACCGTGTACATCGGCTGCTCGGCCGTGGACGACCCCTCGCAGGCGCCCGCCGGCGCGGAGAACTGGGTGATGCTGGTCAACGTCCCCTCGGGCGACCCCGCGCGCTGGCCCTTCTCCCCCGAGGCGTACGGGGCGCGCGTGCTGGAGAGGCTGGCCGAGCGCGGCCACGACCTGTCCGGGCGGCTGCGTTTCCTTGAGACCTCCACACCGGCGGACATCCGGGACCGCTACGGCGCCTGGGGCGGCGCGATCTACGGGGGCGCGTACGACGGCAGGCTGGCGCCGTTCCGCCGGCCCGGCAATCGGGGACCTCGGCGGGGCCTCTACCTGGTGGGCGGCTCGGTCCACCCCGGCGGTGGGCTGCCGCTGGTGACGATGGGCGGGCGCATCGTCGCCGAGCTCGTGAACGACGACCTTCGCGGCCGGGGCGCCGCAAACCGGGCGCACCGTGCTTCCCGCCGTCTAAGCACCCAACAGAGCGAGGCGCGGTGAACGGGCAGCGGGCATCCGCGGCGCAGGTCGTCCGTTCGCACCGCGGACCGGGGCCTGCGCGCATCGGACGCCTGCTCGCCGGGGCGCAGGCGCTCGCCGCCCTGGCCGTCGCCGCGCGGCTGGCGCGCGGCCGCCGCCGGCTGCCCCCCCTCGCCCCGGTGACCGCCCTGCCCGCACCGCCCGTCACGGTGGTGATCCCGGCCAGGAACGAGGAGGCCCGCATCGGCCCCTGCCTGGCGGCCGTCCTCGCCGACCCCGCCGTGACCGAGGTGATCGTCGTGGACGACGAGTCCTCGGACGGCACCGCCCGGATCGCCGCCGCGCTCGGCGCGACGGTGGTCTCGGGACGGCCGCTGCCCGCCGGATGGGTCGGCAAGCAGTGGGCGCTCCACCAGGGGCTGGTGCGGGCGAGCGGCGAGATCGTCGTCACGCTGGACGCCGACACCCGGCCGCGGCCCGGCCTCTTCGGCGCGCTCGCGGCCGCGCTGGAGGGAAGGGACCTGGTCAGCGCGGGTCCGCGCTTCGTGTGCGACGGCGCTACCGAGCAGGCGCTGCACGCCTCGTTCCTCGCCACGCTGGTCTACCGGTTCGGTCCCATCGGCCCGGTCCCACCCCCGCCGCCGCACCGCATCATCGCCAACGGCCAGTGCCTGGCCTTCCGGCGCGAGGCGATGCTGCGCGCCGACGGGTTCACCCGGGTGCGCGGCCACATGACGGACGACGTCGCGCTCGCCCGGACGCTCGCGGCGCGGGGATGGGCGGTCGGATTCCTCGACGCGGGAGACCTGCTGGAGGTCGACATGCACGAGTCGGCCGCCGAGGTGTGGCGGGAGTGGGGGCGGTCGCTGCCGCTCGCCGACGTGACCGGCCCCGGCCGGCAGGCCGCCGACCTCGCCGTCGTCTGGCTGGCCGCCGCCCTGCCGGTGCTGAGGCTCGCCGCCGGCCGGCCGACCCGGCTGGACCTAGTTCTGCTCGCCGCCCGGCTGCTGCTCTCGGGCGCGCTGCGGAGAAGCTACGCCAGGCCCGGCCCCGGCGTGGTCCTGTCGGCGCTGCTCGACCCGGCCACCGCCGTACGGCTGACCCTCGGGACGCTGCGGCCGGCGCGGACCTGGCGTCACCGCACCTACTCAGGGCGGGGCCGCGCCGCCGGCCCCGCCGCCGCGGTCACGAACGCCGCGCGGCCAGAGCCGCCTGTCCGAAGCGCAGGCCGATGAGGCACATCAGCGCGCCCGTCGCCGCGACGTGGCCGACCGGCGCGAAGGCGAGTTGCAGCACCGGCAGGGCGAACACGCCCACCCGGGCGCCGACGGCGAACGACCGGGCGAGCACTGCGGTGACGGCGAGCAGCGCCAGGCCGAGCGCGAACGCCGGCGGGCAGATGACCGCCAGCCCTCCCGCGAAGGTGAGGATCGAGCGTCCGCCGCGGAACCGCGCGAACACCGGCCAGGCGTGCCCGATCATCGCGGCCGCGACCGCGGTGTACGCGGTGAGCGCGCTGGGCTCGGCGACCACCCATGGGCCGGTCGTGTGCCCTCCGCCGGCCGCGAGCCCGAGCAGCCCGGCAAGCACGCCCTTGAGCATGTCGCCGGCGAAGACGGGCGCGGCCCCGCTCGCCCCGAGCCGCTCGCGCATGTTCCAGAAGCCGGGATTGCGGTCGCCCACGTCGCGAGGGTCGAACCCGTGGCCCCGGGCGACCAGCACCGCCACCGGGATCGAGCCGAGGAGGTAACCGCCGATGACCGAGACCAGCAGGGCGACCGGCACGGGGAACATCATCGCCTCGTTTCACCTCATCAGGTACGTGGATCTCGGCGCCGCGCGGTACATGGCGTTCGACCGGCCGCTGCTGCGCCGTACGGGCGGGCTGCTGTTCTGGCGGCTGCTCGGGACGGGACGGGGGCGGTCCATGACGCTCGGCGCGGACGCCCGCCGCTGGGCGCTGCTCGCGGTGTGGCGGGAGGAGGCGGCGCTGGACCGCTTCCTCGCGGACTCCCCCATCCCGTCCAGGTGGCGGCGCGAGGCCGCCGAGGCGTGGCAGGTGCGCCTGGCGCCGCTGGCCTCTCGCGGCCGGTGGGGCGGCGTCGCCCCGTTCGGCCCGGCCGTCGTCCGCGGAGGTGGGCCGGAGTCCGGGGAGCGGCCGGAGTCCGGGCAGGGGCCGGAGTCCGGGCAGGGGCCGGAGTCCGGGCAGGGGCCGGAGTCCGGGCAGGGGCCGGAGTCCGGGCAGGGGCCGGAGTCCGGGCAGGGGCCGG